>NZ_JABFTW010000067.1:0-499 GCF_021404355.1 Halomonas sp. MCCC 1A11062 | reverse complement strand
GTTCCCGGGATTGTATCAGCGGTATTGCCTAATGCTCCGGCTTTAAAAGTGAAAACTTCGTAGTAAGTCAGGCCACCCTCGTCCTTGGCTTCGATCGTTATCGTAAAGGTTCCGTCCCCCTCCTTGATAACTTCACCTTCCTTAAGTTTCAGCTGATTTCCGTTTACGATCTCGAAACGGCCATCACCAGCGACGATTTCGAAGGTGTGGGTATCACCCTCATCGGGATCAATTGCTGATAGTGTGCCAAGAACCACTCCTGAGGGGGTCTGGCCGCCAGTAGTGGCGTTCCCTGATCCATTCAGGCTCTGGGCAAACTCAAGGTCGATATCGAGGCGAATATCGGTTGGCGCCCGATTCTCGACCTCGCCGCCAGGGACGGAATAGCTATCGAAGAACCAGCGTTCGTGTGTGATCTTTCCCTTGGTCCACTCGAAGGAATCTTTCTCGCCGCTGAAAAGCTCTGTCAGCTCGAAGCTGCTGCTATCGCCGAAGGTCA
>NZ_JABFTW010000066.1:0-500 GCF_021404355.1 Halomonas sp. MCCC 1A11062 | reverse complement strand
CGCTTTCTCAACGACTCCGGGGTCACCGAGAAGATGTTCGCGGTGATGCGTCTGCTGCTGGCCAACCTGCGCGGCGGCCTGGCGCTGACCGTGGTCATCGTCTCGGTGATGCTGGCCGCCACCACCGGCATCGTCGGCGCCTCCATCGCGGTGATGGGCATGATCGCGCTGGTGCCGATGCTCAAGCACGGCTACAACAAGGAGCTCAGCACCGGGGTGATCATGGCCAGCGGCTGTTTGGGCATCCTGATTCCGCCGAGCATCATGCTGATCCTGATGGCCAGCTACTCGCCGGTGTCGGTGGGCGCGCTGTTCGCCGGCGCGCTGGTGCCGGGGCTGATGCTGGGGGCGATGTACGCGCTCTACGTGCTGGTGATCTGCTACCTCAAGCCGTCCTACGGCCCGCCGGTGCCCGCCGAGGAGCGCGCCGAGACCTCGACCGGGCAGCTTTTGATCATGCTGGCCAAGTACGTGCTGCCGCCGATGGCGCTGATCCTGGG
>NZ_JABFTW010000065.1:0-530 GCF_021404355.1 Halomonas sp. MCCC 1A11062 | reverse complement strand
GTGGCGTCGGTCAGGGTGGTGGTGAAGAAGTGCTCCTGCTTGCCCTCGACGGAGGTGCGGTACCACTTCAGCTCGACGTTCGGCAGCATTTCGCCGGAAGCCAGGGCGTTGTACATCAGCGGCACGGCCTTGTTCAGGGCCACGGTGAAGACGAACGGCTTGTGGGCGCGCTGGCCGGAGGGCTGGCCGGACTGCGGGTCGGTGGGCACGGTGACGACGTGCTTGAACTCCTGGACCAGCATCTCGTCTTCGTGGCCTTCCACGTAGATGTTGCCCACGGAATCCGGGGTGAAGGCACCGGCGGTGATGTTGCCCTGGGTCTGGCCCTGGATGCTGATATAGCAGGGAGTCGGCATGGTCTGCTCCTTGACGATGTGAATGAAATGTCCCGATGGACAGTTCGATATGAGCAGTATGTGTGCCATCCCCTTCAAACCTGTTTTTATACAGTGTGTTAGCGATTTCCTGGCCAATCATTGCTAAGCCTAATTAGGCAATAAGTTGCCCGGGTCGGGCAAGAAGTTGCCCGG
>NZ_JABFTW010000064.1:0-553 GCF_021404355.1 Halomonas sp. MCCC 1A11062 | reverse complement strand
CGCCGACAAGTACCGCGCCCAGGGCAAGCCGATGCATCTGATAGGCGTGGAGTTCTCCCGCGAGCGGCGCCAGATCGTGGCGTTCGAGGTAGAAAACGTACATTGCTGATCAAGAAGTTTGACAATCGTCAAATTTCTTGGGCTTTTTCGAGATCGAACCGCTGCAGCACCTGCTGACGCGGCTGGCCGAGCAGAGCGGCTACTACGATACGATCTTCTTCGTTGGTACCGACGGCGGAATCCTCCACCCAGGCGCGCGAGCTGACCGTCGAGCCTGACGAGCAGGCGCGCAACGCCAGCGGGGTGGGCCAGCAGGCGGCGCAGTCCATTGGGCAGCATCAAGCAGGCCAATCAGCGGGTCGAAAGCATCGTCGAGGTAACGCAGCAGAACGCTGCCTTGGTGGAAGAGGCCACCGCTGCCAGCCACTCCCTGAGCGACCAGGCCCGCGAACTGGCCAGGCTGGTGCAGCGTTTCAAGATCGAGGAAGCCACGGCGTAGCGGAGGCGAAGCACCCACCCTTGAGAGGCTGCTGGTTCGAGGCTTGCGCGAGGT
>NZ_JABFTW010000063.1:0-563 GCF_021404355.1 Halomonas sp. MCCC 1A11062 | reverse complement strand
ATTGCCGGATACGCTTGAGACGTATCTTGCATTTCTCCTTGCGGAGAAATTGTCAGCATGATTCACATTGTTAAAGAGCAGACTGTTCAGAGAACAGTGGGAAGTCCAAGAACTTCCCACTAGTCACTGCAGATAAAGACTGGCTTGGCGTAGATGGTGGAGCCAAGCAGGATCGAAGTCGTGCGCGACCCCGGGCTGACCACCTGACGTGCAAGGCAGGCGCTCTCTCAACTGAGCTCCTTCAATACTTTCCGAGGAAAGTGGTGGAGCCAAGCGGGATCGAACCGCTGACCTCCTGCGTGCAAGGCAGGCGCTCTCCCAGCTGAGCTATGGCCCCACTGATCACCGCGTTGCGACTTGCGATGAATTTCGTCGGAGACAAGGCGCTTTGGGCCGACGCATAGCTCGCTATGCGAGGTTCAAAGCAACGCCGTATCCGGCGAAATTGGTGGGTCTGGGCAGATTTGAACTGCCGACCTCACCCTTATCAGGGGTGCGCTCTAACCAACTGAGCTACAGACCCGGCTAACCACTGGGTCGGCGACCCAAACAGTCTTTGCTCT
>NZ_JABFTW010000062.1:0-585 GCF_021404355.1 Halomonas sp. MCCC 1A11062 | reverse complement strand
CGATTACGTACGACAATTGCCGGATACGCTTGAGACGTATCTTGCATTTCTCCTTGCGGAGAAATTGTCAGCATGATTCACATTGTTAAAGAGCAGACTGTTCAGAGAACAGTGGGAAGTCCAAGAACTTCCCACTGGTCACTGCAGATAAAGACTGGCTTGGCGTAGATGGTGGAGCCAAGCGGGATCGAACCGCTGACCTCCTGCGTGCAAGGCAGGCGCTCTCCCAGCTGAGCTATGGCCCCACTGATTCCGGCCTTCCCCTTAGGGTCGGTTCGGTGATTTTATTCAGCACAAGGCATTTCGTGGCGACGCATAGCTCGCTATGCGAGTCACGAAATAACGCAGGACTGGATAAAATTGGTGGGTCTGGGCAGATTTGAACTGCCGACCTCACCCTTATCAGGGGTGCGCTCTAACCAACTGAGCTACAGACCCGGCTAACCACTGGGTCGGCGACCCAAACAGTCTTTGCTCTGGCCGATCAGGTAATTCATTGTGAGCACTTGCCGCGAGGCGTGATACGTCGTTTAAGGAGGTGATCCAGCCGCAGGTTCCCCTACGGCTACCTTGTTACGACTTCAC
>NZ_JABFTW010000061.1:0-652 GCF_021404355.1 Halomonas sp. MCCC 1A11062 | reverse complement strand
TCTCCGGCCTCAACAATCTCAACGACGTGACGTTGGACGCCCCCTACGCGACCATCTGCGGCTACACCGACGACGACATCGACACGGTATTCGCCCCCGAGCTGCCGGGGCTGGAGCGAAGTCAGATCAAGCACTGGTACAACGGCTATCGCTGGGGCGGGCAGGAGGTTACGGCCGTTTACAACCCCTTCGACGTGCTGCTGCTGTTCCAGAAACGTCAGTTCGGCGCCTACTGGTTCGAGAGCGCCACGCCCACTTTTCTGGTGGAAGTGCTCAAGCAGCGCGGAGTGTTCACTCCGGCGCTGGACCGGTGGGAGACCGAGCCGGAATTGCTGGGCCGCTTCGATGTGGATGATATCGCCACCGAAGCGCTGCTGTTCCAGACCGGTTACCTCACGGTGAAGCATATCGAAGAGCCGATGCTGGGTTATCGACTCTACACCTTGGGGTTTCCCAACCAGGAGGTGGAAACCAGCCTCAACCACGCTCTGCTGCCTGTGTTAGGGCTGGAAAATGCGCCACGTGAGCGAAAGACGCTATTCACCTATCTGCGTGCGCATGACCTGGCCGGCCTCGAGGCCCATCTCAAAGCCCTCTACGCCGGGCTGCCCCACGACTGGTACCGCAACAACCCCATCGCCCGCTACGAAGG
>NZ_JABFTW010000059.1:0-987 GCF_021404355.1 Halomonas sp. MCCC 1A11062 | reverse complement strand
AAGTGCCTGACGATGACCTACTCTCGCATGGGGAGGCCCCACACTACCATCGGCGCTGAGCGGTTTCACTGCTGAGTTCGGCATGGGATCAGGTGGTTCCCACTCGCTATGGTCGTCAGGCGAAAACGGTTGGAATCATGCTGACGCGATCGTCTCGTCCGTGCCTGTCGGTCACGGGGCGTATCCGTCAATTGTGTGCGCAATGCGCAGACCCCTTGGGGTTATATGGTCAAGCCTCACGGGCCATTAGTACCGGTTAGCTCAACGCCTTGCAGCGCTTCCACACCCGGCCTATCAACCAGCTGGTCTCGCTGGGCCCTTCAGGAGGCTCGAGGCCTCGGGGATGTCTCATCTTGAAGGGGGCTTCCCGCTTAGATGCTTTCAGCGGTTATCCCGTCCGCACGTAGCTACCCGGCAATGCCACTGGCGTGACAACCGGAACACCAGAGGTGCGTCCACTCCGGTCCTCTCGTACTAGGAGCAGCTCTTCTCAAACATCCAACGCCCACGGCAGATAGGGACCGAACTGTCTCACGACGTTCTAAACCCAGCTCGCGTACCACTTTAAATGGCGAACAGCCATACCCTTGGGACCGACTTCAGCCCCAGGATGTGATGAGCCGACATCGAGGTGCCAAACACCGCCGTCGATGTGAACTCTTGGGCGGTATCAGCCTGTTATCCCCGGAGTACCTTTTATCCGTTGAGCGATGGCCCTTCCATACAGAACCACCGGATCACTAGAACCTACTTTCGTACCTGCTCGACGTGTCTGTCTCGCAGTTAAGCACCCTTATGCTCTTGCACTCAATGCACGATTTCCGACCGTGCTGAGGGTACCTTCGTGCTCCTCCGTTACTCTTTGGGAGGAGACCGCCCCAGTCAAACTACCCACCACACACTGTCCTCGATCCGGATCACGGACCTGAGTTAGAACGCCAATGATGCCAGGCTGGTATTTCAAGGTTGGCTCCGCCCGAACTGGCG
>NZ_JABFTW010000005.1:0-271027 GCF_021404355.1 Halomonas sp. MCCC 1A11062 | reverse complement strand
CTTTCCTTGTTCGTGCAGCCTCACTCCGATTGGGGAGGGGCTTGGATACCATTCAAGCTATCGAGATAGTAGGCATCAGGGGGCATAATCTAAGTCCCAGGCTGTAGCGCCTCAGGCTCTGTGGATGCTCACCCTGATGCCAAGGCCTGCTGGTAGCTAATCAACAAGCCCGGAGAGACACAAGGCTATGTCTGAAAACTGTCTGCGCTTGGCCATACGGCGTTAAAAATCAGCTCAAAATACTCATTTACACACTACGTAAACTCCGTCTTTTCGCTGATTTTTGCCTTGTCTGGCCTTCGCTCGCCGACTTTTCAGACACAGCCTGTCTTTGCTTGTTGTTGTCTATATGGCGGCGATACTTCTGGCGGCTACAGGGTCAGCTGCATGCCGTCGTGGGCCACCTCGATGCCACGCCGGTTCAGCACGGCGCGCTCCGGGGAGGCCTCGTCGAGCACGGGATTGGTGTTGTTGATGTGAATCAGAATGCGCCGCGTTGTCTCCGGCAGCGCATCGAGCTCGGCGATCATGCCCGCTTCGCCGGCCAGCGCCAGATGCCCCATGTCGCGCCCGGTGGCATGGCCGATGCCGAGGCGAATCATCTCGTCGTCGTGCCACAGGGTGCCGTCCACCAGCACGCAGTCGGCCTGCTGCATCAGCTCCCGTGCCGCCTCGCTCGGCTCGCCCAGGCCCGGCCCGTAGAACAGCACGCCGCCCGTCAGCGTGTCGCGCAGCAGCAGCCCCAGGTTGTCGCCGGTGGCCGGTGCGCCGCGGCGCGGCGAATAAGGCGGCGCATTGGAGCTCAACGAGAGTGCGGTGATCTCGAGCCCGGGGCAGCTCGGCACCTGGAAGGTGCAGCGCTCACGCTCCCCTGCCAGCGGGATCTCGCGCCAGTTGAGTCCACCGTTCCAGTGGCGCAGCATGGGGAACAGCGGAAAGCCGCTGGAAAGGTCGTCATGCACGCTGGGCGTGCACCAGACGTCGAGCGGGCACCCCTCACGTAGTGACAGCAGCCCACTCACGTGATCGATCTGCGCATCCACCAGCAGCACCTCGGCAATGCCGGTGTGACGCAGGCCGCGCCTGGGAAAGAGCCCCGGAGAGACACCGAGCTGGGCACGGATGTCGGGCGAGGCGTTGCACAGCAGCCAGCGCTCGCCGTCTATGCTCACCGCTATCGACGACTGGGTTCTCGCCACGAAGCCGGGTTGGCCGAGACGCACGTCGCGGCAGTTGCGACAGTTGCAATTCCACTGCGGGAATCCACCGCCCGCCGCCGAGCCGAGTATCAGCACCTGCATGGCACTCTCCTGAAGCTGAAACACGGGACCTCTCGGCCCCGTGACGTCGGTCTATCAGCGGTTGGCAATGTACAGGGTGACTTCGAAGCCGAGGCGCAGGTCACGAAAGCTGGGCTTGGTCCACATGGCGGTTCCTCCAAGGTTGTTGTCGTGTCGAGTGGCACCGCGCCGATGGGCGACGGCAACCTCAGTAAAGCACTGGAGAGGTCTCGCCAAGACGGTACTTTGGAGGGAGAAACGCCCCTTCATTGGGCCCAGGTCCAACTTGAGGAGCCCGCTGGGTTTTCCTACGCTGGCAAGGGACCGGCGCTTCACGGCGTCTCTCCCTCATCTCGCCTGCAAGGAGCACCGCGATATGCAGTTCCATGGATTCTCATCCCATCCGCGCTTTACGCGCACCCCGCTCGCCCTCGCCGTAACCGGCGGCATGGCATTCGCCGGACTCGCCCACGCCGACGTCCAGGTCACCAATGAAGAGGTGGCCTCCGGCGTGGAGAGCGAAGAAGCCACCCTGACCGTGACTCAGGTGGTGGGCGGTATCGAACACCCCTGGGCCGTCGCCTGGCTGCCGGACGAGCGAATGCTGATCACCGCACGCCCGGGCAACCTGTATCTAGTCGACGGCGATGAGGTGACCGAGGTCGGCAATCTGCCAAAGATCGACACCGACGAAGATCAGAAGCCCGCCCCCGAAGGTGGCAACCAGGG
Source organism: Halomonas sp. MCCC 1A11062 (assembly GCF_021404355.1). Classification (NCBI taxonomy): domain Bacteria; kingdom Pseudomonadati; phylum Pseudomonadota; class Gammaproteobacteria; order Oceanospirillales; family Halomonadaceae; genus Halomonas; species Halomonas sp. MCCC 1A11062. The sequence goes on along the minus strand of NZ_JABFTW010000005.1, from coordinate 269,018 downwards.
CGGCCTGCTGGATGTCGTCGTACATCCCGATTACGACGACAACGGCTGGATCTACTTCACCTACTCCAGCCCCGGTGACGACGACTCGGTCATGGGCGACGACGAGTACGGCACAGGCACGGCGCTGGCCCGCGCCCGCCTGAGCGACGACGGCAGCGAGCTGACCGATCTCGAGACGATCTATGCCCAGGTGCCGCGCACCGCACCCGGCCGTCACTACGGTTCGCGCATCGTCTTTCCCGGCGACGGCAGCGTGATGTTCTCCATCGGCGACCGCGGCATTCGCTACCCTTCCCAGGATCTCACCGATCCGGGTGGCTCGATCATTCGCCTGCATGAGGATGGCGGCGCCTTCGAGGGCAATCCCTTCATCGAGGCGGAACCGGGCAACCTGCGTCCCGAGATCTTCTCCTACGGCCACCGCAACAATCAGGGGCTGGCACTGCACCCCGAGACCGGCGAGCTGTGGGCCATCGATCACGGTCCTTCGGGCGGCGGCGAGCAACTCTACGTCGCCGAGGCCGGCAGCAACCACGGCTGGCCACAGGTCTCCTTCGGACGGGAATACGACACCGACGAGTTCATCGGCATCGGCGAGGTGGCGCCCGGCGTCAAGCCTCCGGTACACGTCTGGGAAGACACCCTGGCGCCCTCGGGGCTGACGTTCTACACCGGGGATGAGTTCCCGGGCTGGCAAGGCAATCTCTTCATCGGTGCGCTCTATGCCGAGCGCCTCCATCGCGTGGTGCTGGACGGCGAAACCATCGCCCATGAAGAGATCCTGCTGGAGAACGAGCTGGGCCGTATTCGCGACGTGCGCCAGGGCCCCGATGGCATGCTCTATGTGCTCACCGACGAGAGCGATGGCGGGCTCTATCGCATCGAACCCGAGGCCTGACACTCGCTAGAGAGAGGTCACATCAGTCTTGGCAGGCACTCAGCCAGCTCTCCAGCGCCTCGAGGGTGACGGGAATGCTGGCCTGCAGGACCCTGAGCTCGACGGCCGCTTCGTCTTGCCGCTCATGCCGCGCGGCAAGCTCAAGGCGCCGGGCCGAGTCGGCTAACCTGCGCCCGCCAAGACTGCCCGACTCCCCTTTGAGCCGGTGTGCACGCGCGGCAAGAGCCGCTAGATCCCCCTGCTCGAAGGCCTGCTCCAGGCTCTCGGTGTGTTGCTGCAGCTGTTCACGATGCACCGCAAACAAGGCCGCCAGCGCCTCCAGTCCCAGCGACTCGCGCAACTCCCCGAGCACACCCTCATCCAGCATGTCGGCACCTACGCTTTCTTCCGCCCCCTCGGCCCGCTCCTTCCCGGACAGACCCTGGCGCAGCGCAGCTGCCAGTTCGGCGCGTCGCAGCGGCTTCGCGAGGTAACCGCTCATGCCAGTAACCAGACAGCGCTCGCGCTCGGCTCCCGGTCCCCCTGCCGTCATCGCCACGATAGGCACTTCGGCAAGCCAGCCCCCTCTCGAGCGCAGGCGACGAGTCGTTTCCAGACCGTCCATGCCGGGCATCTGTACGTCCATGAAGATCATGTCGAAACTCTCACGACCCGCCACTTCCAGGGCCTTCTCTCCGCTGTCTGCAACGCTGACCGTACAGCCGTGGCGTTCCAGCATCGCCACGGCCACCTGCTGGTTGACCGGGTTGTCTTCGACCAGCAGCACCTTCCCGCCTGCAGCGGGTTCCAGAATCGGTTGGAACACCGGTGATTCAGGCTCATTGGAAACCACCGTCTCCAGCGGCATCACGACCCAGAAGCGACTGCCCTGGCCGGGGGCGCTGTCGACCCCGATTCTGCCGCCCATGGCTTCCGTCAGGCGACGACAAATGGCGAGGCCCAGCCCGGTACCTCCGTAGCGCCTGGCCGTCGAGGCGTCTGCCTGTCTAAAGGGTTCGAAAAGCCAATCCTGCTTCTCCAGCGCAACCCCGGGCCCCGTATCTCTCACGGCGAGTACCAGCTCGCCCTGCTCGCTCAACGCCGCCTCGACACGGACCTCACCGTGTTCGGTGAACTTGATGGCGTTGGAGAGCAGGTTGAGCAGCACCTGACGCAACCGTGCCGGATCGCCCATCACGTGCTCAGGCAACGCCGGTGATAGCGCCGTCGTCAGTTTGAGCCCCTTGGCCTCGGCATGCGGCCCGAACAACCGACAGGCCTCGCCGATCAGCGTGGTCAGGCGAATCGGGCGCCGTTCGAGCTCCAGCTTGCCCGATTCAATCTTGGAGAAATCGAGTATGTCGTTGATCAGTTCCAGCAACCGTGCGGCGCTGACATGCAGGGTGCGGGCGTACTCCCGCGATTTCGGATCGATCGGCTGGTCCAGGAGCAGGTCGCTCATGCCGATGACCCCGTTCAACGGCGTGCGAATCTCGTGGCTGACGGTGGCCAGGAACTCCGATTTGGCCTGACTGGCGGCCTCGGCGCGATGCGCGGTAGCCTGTAGTTCGCGACTCAGCGACTCCAGCGAACGCCGAGCCTCGGCATTGTCGCGCGCCTCCCGCACCAGGAACACTACCACCATCAGCGCCGCCAGACTCATGGCCATGATCAGTGCCAGCAGCAGCGCATACAGCGTCTGCAGCGCCTCCCGGTCGCGGGTGGCCGATTCGGCAAGGTGGCCATTGACGGCGATGATCAGCTGCTCGGTCAGCCCCCCGACCCGCTCCAGCCGGTCGGACAACACCCAGCGTTCTTCCTGCCCCAACTGGTCGATTTCATCGAGCAGACTGTCGATGTCGGCCATGAGCACGATCAGGTCCGGCAGCAGCCGCTTGGCCAAGGGGATTTGCTGCAGCAGTTGGTTGACATCGCCACGCTGCAGCAGGTTGACCCGGCTGTAGATCAGTTCGAACCGCAGCCGCAGGGCTTCCAGTGAACGGGCACTGCCGACCTGCTGCACCAGATCGCTGCGCAACTGGATGATGTCGCGATCGAGCTTGTAGGCATGCCAGGCAGCATCGCCGATGACGCTCTGATGCAGCTCCTCCTGACGCCATGCTGCCAACCCCACCACCACCAGGGCAGCAGCGAAGAACAGCAGGGCCGACACCGCTCCCAGCTTCAGTCGCAGCGGATAGCGCAACATGCTTCAGCGCCTCGAACTAAGGCTTCGCCACGAGACCTCACTGCACATCGACGGTACCCACGTGCCAGACGGAGCGATGGCGGATGGTTTCGTTGAGCAGTTCGGGGCGCTCATCGAACGGATAGAGCACCAGCACGGGTCCCAGGTCGCGCACCGCGATGGGCTCGCCATCTCGCATGACGGCGAGAATCACGTCGTAATCGTGCAGATCGGACCAGGGTATCTCGATTTCGTACTCGTTCAGGGACGTTACCCGGACCCGCTCACCTTCCGCACCAGCCGCTTCCAGCACGGCGCGAAACAGCGGTCCCTCGAAGCGTCCGACTCCCTCCGTCCAGGGTGTGGCCGTCTCTATCACGTGTGGAGAGAGCGTCATCAACTGGTCCAGGTCAAGCTGCAGCTCGCCGTCAACGTTCGGATACTCGATATTGCCCGTCACCCTGAGCAGTATCTCACCCTCGGGTGGCGGCAGCGGCGCTGCCTGTACGGGTTGGAAGGTCGAGGAAATCAGCAAAGCGGCTACCGCCATTACACAGCTTGGCCATGATCGAGGCATAGTGGACTGTCCGAGTCATTGGGATGGGCCAAGCGTACGCGAAACTGAAGAAAAGTTCAGTTAGGAAAAGCGTATTCTGGACTGGCAGGAGGCGCCGGCCTCCTGCCAGGGGGGATCACGACTTCAGTTGCTCTACCGGCTCACAGCGAACCAGATCCTCATAAGCGTGCCAGCTGGCATGCCCCAGTACCGGCAGGATCAGCGCCAGGCCGATGTAGAACGTCATCATGCCAATCAGCACGCTGCCGGTCAGAATGACTGCCCACAGCAGCATCGGCTTGAAGTTGCGCGCAACGGTGCGCACGCTCGCTTCGATGCCCTCCATGAAAGTCAGGTCCTGGTCCATCAGCGTCGGAATGGCGACCACACTGATGGAAAAGGCACCGAAGGCCAGCACCGCTCCCGCCGCGGTGCCAACCGCGATCAGTCCGAGCCCTTCCGGCGTGGTCAGCAGAGAAGCGTAGAGCTCCGCCACACCCGGCGCCTCGAAGCCGAAGAAGAGCGCGAAGAGCAGGGTTGCCAGACGAATCCAGGCCAGGAAGAAGATCATCATCATCACGCCCATCATTGCCAGCTGCCCGGCATGGGGCCGCCAGGCGCCGAAGGCGTCGCCGAGATGCGGTACGCGCCCCGCCTCGAGCGCCCGACTGATCCCGTAGGAACCTACCGCGACCAGCGGGCCGATGAACATGAAACCGGCCACCAGAGGCAGTAGCCAGTGCCACAGATCGAGGACGATGGCCCCGGCCGTGACGGCGATACTCAAGCCGACCCAGAACATGCCGTAAGCGAGACTGACGGCCGTGGCCCGGCGGAAATCCTCGAAACCCGCTGCCAGCCAGGCTCGCGGTCTGTCCATGCCAATGGGGTTGATGGTGATCTTGACGTTGGGTGCGGAGCTCTGCCCTGATCTGGTCGCTGCATTCATTGTCGTACCCCGTTTGGTCGCCTTGGTAGGGACTGGCAAGCGTCTTTCCGGTCGGGAGGTCCAGACGACGTCTTGTTGTCTTCGTAATTTCCACTCTAGTTGACCGCACACAAGAGTGCCGCGCAAAGTTGTCAACGCTGCGCGCGAAACCGCCGCGATCCTTCCACGCTGCTTCGCCCGGACGGGCATCGTGTCCCTTGCGGGGCTTGCTGGAGAGCTTCAGGAATAACAGCGGCCCATTGTTGTATATTCAGTCATAAGAGAATGCCGAAGTATTCCTTCTGAGCCTCTGCCGTTGGCTTTAACATCCGGCTTACGGACAGTTGAACAACAGATAACGCAATCAGGAGCCTGTCGATGAAACGGTTCTTTCGCAGGGCGGCCGCACCGGTGCTGGGGGTGCTGCTGTTCGGGGGCATCGCCGCCAAGGGACTCGCCGAACCCAGCTTCTCCTCCGAGCAGGTTGACCTCATGGCCGCCGCCTGCGCCAACTGCCACGGCACCGATGGCCGCCTGGTAGGCAGTGTGCCGACCATCGCCGGGCGGCCTGCCTCAGTCCTCGAGGCGCGGCTACTCGCGTTCAAGCACGAGGAACAGAGCGATACCACCATCATGGATCGGATCGCCAAGGGCTTCACCGACGAGGAGCTGGCCGCCCTGGCGGCCCACTTTGCCGCCATCGACCCAGACGGCGATGACGATTCGCAAGCAGAACAAGAACCGCAGGAGTGAGGCGCGCCATGACACAGCATTCCCAACGTTCCGGCATCAACCGCCGGCAACTGATCAAGGGCCTGGGTGCCGCCTCGCTGCTGCCCCTGGTGGGCGGCGTCACGCCCTTCGCCATCGGCGGACAGCACGCCGGCAAGGTCGTCGTCGTGGGCGGCGGCTTCGGTGGTGCCACGGCGGCCAAGTATCTCAAGCGGGCCAATCCGGCCATCGAGGTGATACTGGTCGAGCCGGCCGAGACCTTCTACACCTGCCCGTTCAGCAACCTGCATCTGGGCGGACTGCGCAGCATGGATGAGATCGCCCACGGCTATGACGAGCTGCAGGATCGCTATGGGGTCCGCGTGATCCATGCCATGGTCGAGGACGTCGACGCCGCCGCGCACAAGGTCACCCTCTCCACCGGCAGCGAGCTCGACTACGACAGGCTGGTGCTCTCCCCGGGGATCGACATCCGCTGGAACGCGCTCGAGGGTTACGACGAAGCGGCTGCCGAGAAAGCGCCCCATGCCTGGAAGGCCGGCAGTCAGACGGAGAAGCTGCGTGCCCAGTTGGAAGCGATGGAAGACGGCGGTACCTTCGTCATGGTGGCCCCGGAAAACCCCTTCCGCTGCCCGCCAGGCCCCTACGAGCGCGCCAGCCTCGTGGCCAACTATCTGGCCCAGTACAAGCCCAAGTCCAAGGTGCTGATCCTCGACGCCAAGGACAACTTCTCCAAGCAGGGGCTGTTCATGGAGGGCTGGGAGCAGCTCTACGGCGATCGTATCGAGTGGGTAGGCCTCTCCAACGACGGCCGCGTCACTCGGGTGGACGCCGAGCGTCTGGAGGTGGAAACCGAATTCGGCACCGTGCACAAGGCCGACGTGCTCAACGTCATCCCGCCGCAGAAGGCCGGCTGGATCGCCGAACGTGCCGGCGTCACCGACGACTCCGGCTGGGTGCCGGTCAAGCCCGAGACCTTCGAGTCGCGGCAGGTCGAGGACATCTACGTGATCGGCGATGCCACCGTTGCCGCGCCGATGCCCAAGTCGGGCTTCTGCGCCAACGCCCAGGCAAAGGTCGTGGCGGCTGCCATCGCCGCTTCGCTCGAGTCGCGCCCGGCGCCCGAGGCCTACTGGACCAACACCTGCTACAGCCTGGTGGGTCCCGAGTACGGTATCTCGGTGGCCGGAGTCTACCGCGTGGTGGACGGCGCGATTGCCGAAGTGGAAGGCTCCGGCGGCGTGAGCCCGACAGGCGCTCCCAGCACCACGCGGGCGCTGGAAGCCCAGTACGCCGTCGGCTGGTACAACGCCATCTGCCAGGACACCTGGGGCACGCAGACCTGAACTCCATCGCGGCAAGGCGCTATACTGCTCGGCCACCCAAGGTGGCGTCATCGAAGGGCCGCCTGCGGGCGGTCCTTTTCATTAACTTTTTCATTACATCGTATTTCTCGAGGAGCTGCGCACCATGAGTCATACCGAGCTGGTCGTTTGGGCGGGGTTGACGATCGGCCTTGTCTTCGGCGCCGTCGGTCAGCTCTCCGGCTTCTGCCTGCTGCGCGGTGTGGTCAACGCCACGACACAGGGCGACTCACGCAAGCTGCGGGCCTTCGCCGTGGCCATGGGCGTGGCCGTGCTGGGCAGTCAGGGTCTGGCCGCAATCGGGCTGGTCTCGCTCAATGCCTCGCTGTACGCCGTCGACAGGTTCTCCTGGCTCGCCGTGCCGCTGGGCGGCCTGCTCTTCGGCTACGGCATGGCCCTGGCCAACGGCTGCGGGGCTCGCGCTCTGGTACTGCTCGGCAGCGGCAACCTGCGCAGCTTCGTGGTGCTGGTGTGCCTGGGCCTGGCAGCCTTCATGGTGCTATCGGGCGTGCTGGCCCCGTTGCGGCTGTGGCTCGAGGGAGCTACCACGCTACGTCTTCCCGCAGCCACCCTGCCGAATCTGATCGGCCTGCCGGGCTGGCTGCCGGCGCTGTTGGTGGGTGGCGGCCTGTGCGCCTGGGCCTTCACCAGCCAGGCCTTTCGTAACACTCCGCGAGAGTGGGCCAGCGGCCTTGCCATCGGCGGCCTGGTGCCTGCCAGCTGGTACACCACCGGCGTGCTCGGCTTCGACGACTTCGAACCGGTGCGCCTGGCCAGCCTCACCTTCGTCGCACCCATCGGCGAGTCGCTGCAGTACCTGATGCTCTCCACCGGCACCCGCCTGGGCTTCGGCGTCAGCGTTGTGGGTGGCGTAGTGCTGGGTGCGCTGGCAATGGCGCTGCTGCGGCGGGACTTTCGCCTGCATTCGTTCGACTCGCCTGCCCATATGCTGCGCAGCATGGCGGGGGGCATCCTCATGGGCATAGGCGGCGTGATGTCCCTGGGCTGCTCCATCGGCCAGGGGCTGTCGGGCTTCTCGACGCTGTCGCTCGCCTCGTTCCTCGCCGTGGCCGGCATCGTGCTGGGTGCGCGGCTGGGAATCCGCGGGCCGCTGGCGCTGTCAAAGCATTGATCAACTGGAGGAGTCCATGCATCCGTTCCGTTACTCTCGTCACGACGCCTCTCGCCGCCGTCTGCTGCGCGGGCTGACCCTGGCCTGCGCCGGCATCGGTCTGGCCAGTTTCGCCATGCCCGGGCTCGCCAACGAGCCGTGGCAGCGCCTGGAAGCCGCTCAGAGCGTGCTGGGCGAGAGCGAGCCCCGCACCGAGGGACTGACGCTCGACCTGCCGCACGTATCCGAAGACGGCTCCGCCGTGCCGCTCACCGTCAACTTCGACGGCGAACTCGCCGAGGGCGATTACATCGAGCGCATCGATCTGTTCGCCAACGGCAACCCCTATCCCGAGGTGGCCACCTTCCGTCTGACCCAACTGAGTGCCAAACCGGAGATCTCCACCCGGGTACGGCTGAACGAAACCCAGCAGGTCATTGCCATCGCTACCAGCCACCAGGGCGAGCGCTTCGCCACCTCACGCGAGGTTCGCATCACCGTGAGCGGCTGTCTGATGCGTAACGGCAACGATGCCAACGACGCGCTCTCCAATCCGCGCGTCAGCGTTTCCTCGGGGCTGTCCGCCGGGGAACCTGCCGAGGTACGCACACTGATCAACCACCCCATGGAAACCGGGCTGCGCGAAGGCGATGACGGAGAAACCCTGCCCCGCCACATCGTCGAGCGTTTCAGCGTCTCCATCGATGGCGACGTGGTGTTCGAGGCCGACCTGCATCAGGCGGTTTCCGCCAACCCCTACCTGCGCTTCTTTCTCACTCCCGCGGAGAGTGCAGAGGCGGAGTTCACCTGGCAGGACGACACGGGGGAAACGGCCCACCATGTCGCCGAGCTGGATCTGTCCTGATACCGCTCGACATGTACGCCTGAACGCAGAGACCCGGCCGATGGCCGGGTCTCTGCGTTTCCTGCATGACGACTCACGCACTCAGCGCACGATCATCACCGACATCTTGGTGTGATGGACCACGTGCTCGGCGTTGGGACCCAGCACGTAGTCGGCGAACTTGCGCTTGTTGTGCGATGCCATGACGATCAGGTCGACCTCGAGCTTCTTGGCCGACTTGACGATCGCCTCCCAGGGCGAGCCGTCGACGATCACCGACTGCACCTTGATGTCATCGGGCACGTGCTCCTCGATGAAACGGTGCTGGGCCTGGGAAATTGCCTCGTGGGCCTTCTTGGCGAAATCACGCGGGAAGTAGGAACCCACCAACGGCATGTGGTAATCCGGCAGCACCGTGACCACGTGCAACGATGCACCGAAGGTGCGGCACAGGGTCACCGCCGTGGGCAACGCCTTGGCCCACGACGACTCCTCGTTGAGATCCACAGCCAGCAGAATCTTGTCGTACATCTCTGCACCCTCCTCAGGCGTGGGCGGTCGACGACGGCTGCTGAAGCTTACGCCGACGCTGCAACAGCACCACCAGGCCGAACAACAGGAAGCCGGGGATCCACATCCACTCCTTGGCCCAGCGATCCACCGGCGCCAGTACCTCGATGATCTCCTGATCGAAGTCGAAGCCGATGTCCGCCGCCAGGCTACCGAACTCGACGAAGTCGACCGTAGCCTGATCGCCATCGACCCACAGCTCCATGCCCAGCCGCTCCATGCGCTCCTCGGCGCTGTCACCGCGTGGCACCGGCACCAGCAGGTAGGTGGTCATGGGATCGCCGAAGGCGTCCTCGCCGGCGATCTGTACGCGCAGCTGGCTGCCATCCTCGACCTGGCCCAGCACCTGGGCGAACTCGGCCGGGGGGATCGACTGATAGGGATCGTGGATGCGATCCATCCAGTAAGCGGGGCGGAACAGGGTGAAGGCCACCAGCAGCAGCAGGACCGATTCGTACCAGCGGCTGCGTACCAGCAGATAGCCCTGGGTCCCGGCGGCGAATATCAACATGGCGATGGTCGCTATGATGAATATCACGATGCCCTGGAGCCAACCGACGTCGATCAACAGCAGGTCGGTGTTGAAGATGAACAGGAACGGCAGCGCCGCGGTACGCAGGCTGTAGTAGAACGCCTGGAAGCCGGTGCGCAGCGGATCGCCGCCCGATACCGCGGCCGCAGCGAACGAGGCCAGCCCCACCGGCGGCGTCACGTCGGCCATGATGCCGAAGTAGAACACGAACAGGTGCACCGCGATCAGCGGCACGATCAGGCCGTTCTGCTGCCCCAGCATCACGATGACCGGTGCCATCAGCGCCGATACCACGATGTAGTTGGCGGTGGTGGGCAGCCCCATGCCGAGGATCAGGCTGAGCACCGCGGTGAGCAGCAGGATCAGCATCAGGTTGCCCATGGCCAGGATCTCGACCACGTCGGCCAGCACCAGGCCGACACCGGTCTGCGAGACCGCACCTACCACGATGCCTGCGGTAGCCGTCGCGATACCGATGCCGATCATGTTGCGGGCACCGGCGACCAGACCGTCCCACAGATCGAGAAAACCCTCCTTGATGTCGGCAGCGAGACGGCTACGGCCGCGGAAGAAGGCGGTGATGGGACGCTGAGTGATCATGATGAAGATCATGAACACCGTGGCCCAGAAGGCCGACAGCCCGGGCGACAGACGCTCCACCATCAGGCACCACACCAGCACGATCACCGGCAGGATGTAGTGCAACCCCACCATCACCGTGGGCTTGGTACGGGGCAACGTGACGACCCTGGACGTGGGATCGTCGAGCTCGAGCTCAGGATAGAACGAACCGAGCTTCAGCAGACCCACGTAGATGGCGGCCAGCCCCAAGCCGACGACCCAGGGCGTGGCATCGCCCAGCACCGGCTTGAGCCAGCCCAGGCCGTAGTAGACGGCAAACGACAGCGCCATCAGCAGGATCAGGCCGGTCAGGAAGCCCAACACTTTGTTGAGTAGCGGCCGTACCGGGTTGCTGGAAGGCAGCCCCTTCATGTCGGCTTTGAGCGCTTCCAGATGCACGATGTAGATTAGCGCGATATAGGAGATTACCGCCGGCAGGAAGGCGTGCTTGATCACCTCCACGTAAGAAATGCCGACGTATTCGACCATCAGGAAGGCCGCAGCCCCCATGACCGGCGGCATGATCTGCCCGTTCACCGACGAGGAGACCTCGACCGCACCGGCCTTTTCTGCCGAGAAGCCCACTCGCTTCATCATGGGGATGGTGAAGGTGCCGGTGGTCACGGTATTGGCAATGGAAGAACCGGAAATCAGGCCTGTCATCCCCGACGCCACTACGGCGGCCTTGGCCGGCCCGCCCTTGAAGTGACCCAGCAGCGAGAAGGCGACCTTGATGAAATAGTTGCCGGCCCCGGCCTTGTCGAGCAGGGCGCCGAACAGCACGAAGAGGAAGACGAAGCTGGTCGACACCCCCAAGGCGATACCGAACACGCCCTGAGCCGTGAGCCACTGATGGTTGATCAGGCCATACAGGCTGACCCCGCGATGGGCCAGAATGCCCGGCATGTAGGGTCCGAACAGCGAGTAGAGAAGGAATATCGAAGCGACGATTGCCAGCGGCGGCCCCAGGGCGCGCCGGGTCGCCTCGAGCAGTACCAGAATACCGACCACACCAATGATCACGTCGCGCAGAATGGGCGACCCGGGGCGGTCGGAAAGCTCCGCATAAAAAAGAAAGGTGTAGGCGGCGCAGAAGGCCCCTACCAGCGCCAGCAGCCAGTCCTGCAGCGGTATGCGGTCGCGCGGCGAACGCTTCAGCGCCGGATAGGCCATAAAGGCCAGAAACATGGCAAATGCCAGGTGAATGGAGCGCGTTTCGGCGGCATTGAATAACCCGATGCGGAAAATATAGGGCAGCGGCGAGGCGATCCAGAGCTGGAACAGCGACCAGGCGGCAGCCACACCGACCAGCAGCTTGCCGGGCACCCCCAGCGGCTTGCGCGCCCCGGTATCGCTGGAGGCAATCATGTCCTCCAGGTCGACCTCGGGTTTTCGTGGATTCGTCTTTTCGTCAGTCATTACCGTCGTGCCCCATTGGCTTGACTCCTGAGTGCAGTCACCGTAGGTAATGTCTCAGCGACTGACCCAAACAGATGCGCGGACCCGCAGGGTCCGCGCATTTTACCGAAGGGAGTGTTCCCCCCTGCCTCTCACTCGATCCAGCCACGCTCACGATAGTAGCGAGCGGCGCCGTCATGCAGCGGTGCGGTCAGACCCTCGGAGATCATGTCCTCTTCGTTGAGGTTCTCGAAGGCCGGATGCAGACGCTTGAAGCGGTCGAAGTTCTCGAACACCGCCTTGACGGTTTCGTAGACGACTTCTTCATCTACGTCAGCGGAAGTCACGAAGGTGGCCGCGACGCCAAAGGTTTCGACGTCTTCGTCGTTGCCACGGTAGAGGCCGCCGGGGATCACCGAACGGGTGTAGTAGGGGTACTCCTCGATCAGGGCATCGATTTCATCGCCGGTCACCGGGATGATGCGCGCGTCGATGGTGGTGGTGGCTTCCTGGATGGAACCGTTGGGGTGACCGACCACATAGACCATGGCGTCGATGTTGTTGTCGGACAGAGCCGCGGCCTGCTCGGCGGCATCCAGCTGCGACGCCAGCGAGAAGGTACCGGTATCCCAGCCCATGGCCTCCATCACCACGTTCATGGTGTTGCGCTGGCCGGAGCCCGGGTTGCCGATGTTGACGCGCTTGCCGGGGAAATCGGAGAAGTGCTCGATACCGGAGTCGGCACGCGCGACCACGGTCAGCGGCTCGCCGTGCATGGTGAAGACGGCACGCATCTCTTCCCAGGCGCCATCGGACTCGAAGTTGGCCTCACCGTGGTAGGCGCGGTACTGCACGTCGGACTGCACCACGCCCATGTCGAGCTCACCGCTCTTCATGCCGTTGACGTTAGCCACGGAGCCACCGGTGGAGGGGGCGTTACAGCGGATGTTGTGCTCGTCGCTGCCGCGATTCACCATGCGGCATACCGACTGGCCCACCACGTAGTAGACCCCGGTCTGACCGCCGGTGCCGATGGTGATGAAACGGTCCTGCGCCACGGCCGGGGCAGAGAACATAGCAGCGCCCAACAGGGCTCCCGAGAAGGCGGCTGCGGAAAAAGCATGACGTTTCATTAACACACCTCTTTAGACGTTATTGGCTAGCCGGTTTTCACCAGCTGCTTTGGCTGAAGCAAGATCCCTGGTGTGGCCAAGGCGCATGAACCTTGGCCAGCGGTTTCTACCGCTCTCATCTACTTTAGCGAAAAAAACGCCGTCATGATGGTCTTTTTCAACTGACCTAATTCTAGTAGGGATTTACGTTAAGTGTACGTTAATTCCTAAATTGCATGACTCATGAAATAGGGGTCTGCTCCTTGCCAGGGGCAGCTTAGAAATGGCATGAGCAAACGGTCAGGTCGCACTGGCGATCAGTTCCCGCTTGGCACGCTTCATGGCGGCGAAATCCGCCTCATAGAAGAACTCGTTCGCGCCCAGCGCGGGCTCGAGATGATTGAGCCAGGTGGCACGCTCGTCGTACTTGGCGAAGAACGGCCGCTGCACCCAGCTGGCTTCCCGGCCCTGGATGAAGCGCAGCACGAAGACCTTTTCGCCGTGGATCTCGGTGACGCCTTGTATCTCCACCTTGCCCGGGTCGGCGGACATGGATGGCCCCCGGGCGGTGCGCGCCAGTCCCGGCACCTGCTGCATGGCCTCGCGGTAGATCTCCCAGGCACGCACCAGCGGCACCTCGAAGTAGTGGCGGGCGCCGGTGTCGCGCTCGACGAACATGTAGTAGGGAATCATCCCCAGGCGCACCTGCGTCGTCCACATCCTCGCCCACTGGTCGGCATCGTCGTTGATGTGGCGAAGCAGAGGCGCCTGGGTGCGGATCTCGGCGCCGGTGGCACGGATGCGGCGGATCGCCTCGCGGCAGATGGGGGTATCCATCTCCTTCCAGTGGTTGAAGTGCGCCATGAAGGCGACGTGCTTGCCGGCGGCGGTCAGCTCACGGAACAGCGCGAGGATATCCTCGGCGTCCGGGTCGGTGACGAAGCGGTAAGGCCAGAAGGTCAGGCTCTTGGAGCCGATGCGAATGTCCTGGACATGGTCAAGCTCGGGGGCCATCAAGCCCTCCAGGTACATGCGCAGGTGCTTGGCCTTCATCACCATGGGGTCGCCGCCGGTCATCAGCAGGTCGGTCACCTCGGTATGCTCGGCCAGATAGCGATGCAGCGAGTCGGCTTCGCTGGCGGCGAACTTGAGATCCTTGTCACCGACGAACTGCGCCCAGCGGAAGCAGAAGGTGCAGTAGCTGTGGCACACCTGCCCCTGACTGGGAAAGAACAGCACTGTCTCACGGTACTTGTGCTGCATGCCGGACAGCGGTTCGCCGTCGAGGAGCGGCAGGTTGAGATCCATCTGGCCCGCCGGATGCGGGTTGAGTTCGGCACGAATGCGCTCGATCACCGGCTTCATCTCGGCGGCGTCGGCGTCGCGACGAACCAGCTCGGCCACCGCGTCGTAGTGCGCCGGCCTGAGCATGCCGCGCTGGGGAAAGGTGAGCTGAAAGACGGGATCGGCCGGCACGTCGTCCCAGTCGATCAGTTCCTCGATGACGTACTCATTGACCCGAAACGGCAGCACCTGGCTGACGACCCGCATGTCGAAACGCAGGTCTTCAGGCAGATTCTGAATCGCCTCGATCTTGTCCAGCTGACGGTGGGTGTAGACCTTGAATTGGCGGGCCTCGATGACCTCGGCCCCTGCATCGCCGAGCTCGATGTTCACACGCTGGTTCATCGTCTCCTCCTGTTGTCGTGGGCCACGGCAGCGCCCTGCGCGACGGCGCAAACACGCCGTCACGCCGACCGGGGGTCGGCGAGCCGTGACTTATCGGGGGAGCACATTGGTACCGTTCAGGCGGGCGACTTGCAAGTTTTTGCGTCCATTTGCAACGAATGTCACGAAAACAGAGCGAATACGCAACGATCCATTCTTTTACGCCGAACAGCGTGGGAACTTGTCGGCTTGTGGCCCTTACCACCAGACTGGAATGACATAGCAGAGGAGATAGCGAACATGTCCGCTCGCCTGGAGTGCCAGCAGGGAGACATCGCCAATCAGCCGGATATCGACGTCGTGGTCAACGCCGCCAACGCCCAGCTGCGCACCGGCGGCGGCGTGGCCGGTGCGCTGCACCGGGCAGCCGGCCCGGAACTCGAGCGCGCCTGTCGGCCGCTGGCGCCGATCGCGCCCGGTCAGGCAGTGATCACCGAGGCCTTCGGCCTGCCCAACCGCCACGTCATCCACTGCCTGGGGCCGGTCTACGGTCACGACAGGCCGGAAGCGGAGCTGCTGGCGGACTGCTATCGCAACGCGCTGGAGCTGGCCGAGCGGCACGGCCTTGCCAGCATCGCCTTCCCTGCCCTTTCGGCCGGCGCCTTCGGCTACCCCCTCGCGGAGGCCGCCCAGGTCGCCCTCACCACGGTGCAGGAGACGTTGCCTCGCTGCCCCGGCATCGAACGGGTGCGCTTCGTGCTGTTCGACGCCGGTAGCGCCACGCTCTTCCAGGACACGCTGGAGAGCCTACAAACGGCCTAAGATCAGGAAAAGCTCTGATGCGCGTCGCGAGCGAAGAGAGGTTGGCCGCCGCCGGAACGCAGCGACCGGAGTTGACTGACTGCTCAATGAGGATCGCGAGTACCGCCGGCGGTCAAGATATTGAGCGCAGCAGGGCATCAGAGTTTTTCAGACGTTGTAGCCGAGGGTGCGCGGTAACCACAAGGCAATTTCCGGGAAGATCGCCACCAGCGCCAGGGCGCTGGCCATGGCCAGCACGAACAGCAGCGCCCAGCCCACGGTCTGCTCCAGCCGTATCCTGGCAATGTTGGTGGTCACCATCAGATTGACCGCCACCGGTGGCGTGAACTGGCCGATGGCGATGTTCATCGCCAGCAGGATGCCGAACCACACCGGGTTCCAGCCGAAGTGCTGCATTACCGGGAGCAGGATCGGCATCATGATCAGATAGATCGAGATGGCGTCGAGCAGCATGCCGGCCAGCAGCACCGCCAGCATGATCAGGATCAGCAGCAGCACGCCGTTGTCGGTGAGCCCGATGATCCACTCCGCCAGGTGGCGGAAGGTACCGAGCATGGTGCCGGCCCAGGCGAAGATACCGGCCAGGGCGATGATCAGCATGACCACACCGGAGATCACCGCTGCCTCACCGAGCAGGCTCCACAGATCGCGCCAGCCGATCTCGCGAGTCAGGAACAGCCCGACCAGGGCACCGTAGGCCACGGCCACCACGGCCGCCTCGGTGGGCGTGAACAGACCCGAGCGCAGCCCGCCCAGGATCAGCACCGGGGCGAACAGCGCCGGCAGCGCCTGCTTGAAGGTCTCGCCCACCTTGAGCCGTTCCGCTCCCTCCACCGGCGTGCCGCCCTCCCAACCATAGCGCTTCGAGACCAGCAGCGCCGGCACCAGCAGCGCCAGACCGGCCAGGATGCCGGGAAACAACCCGGCCGCGAACAGCGCCCGCAGGTCGACCCCGGGCACCACGATGGAATAGAGGATCAGCGCCACCGAGGGCGGGATCAGAATGGCAGTGGAGGCGGACGCAGCGATCAGCGTGGCCGAGAAGGGCTTGGGGTAGCCGGCCTTGGTCATGCTCGGCAGCATTACCATGGCCACTGCCGCGGCGTCTGCCGGCCCGGAGCCGCTCATGCCGCCCATGATCATGCACACCAGCACCGCCACCAGCGCCAGGCCGCCATGACGAGGGCCGATCAGCGCCTGAGCGAAACGCACCAGACGCAGCGCGACCCCGGCGCGCTCGAAGATCAAGCCGGTCATGATGAACAGCGGGATGGCGATCAGCGGGTACTTGGCGATGCTGTTGTAGGTGTTGGTACCGAGGGTGGCCAGCATTTCCGGGGTGAGGCCGACGAGGATACCCACCGCGCCGGCCAGTGCCAGGGAGAAGGCCACCGGCACGCCGGCGATCAGCAGCCCGGCGAAGGCCAGGATCATCCACAGGTCAGGGCTCATCGTCGAGCCTCCCGCGCAGACGATCGACGGTCTGCTGCACCAGACGCACCAGCATCGCCGCCGACAGCAGCGGCAGCCACAGCAGGTACCACCACTGCGGCAGGCCGAGCCCCGGCGACAGCGACTCCCACTGGTACTCCTCCCAGGTGAGCTTGGCGCCGAACCAGGTGATCAGCCCCAGCACGATGGCGCCGCAAAGCCCCTGAAAGAGGATAAGTGCACGCCGCGGCGCAGCCGGCAGGGCCCGCTCGAGCAGGCCGATACGAATGTGGCCGTTGCGCCGTAGCGCCACCGAGGCACCGGCGAAGGTGAGCACCACCAGCAGGAACACCGAGAACTCCTCGGTGAAGGCCAGCGAGCCACCAGTCACGTAGCGCGTGATGACGTTGCCCAGACTGATCAGTGAAATGATCGCCAGCGCCAGCGAGCCCAGCCAACGCTCGGGCCTGGCATCGGGAGAGAACTTCATGGAAGCCTCGCAATTGAAGGTCCGGCTCCGATAGAACCGGACCTAGGCTTTGATGGGGCTCAGCGAGCCTCGATGGCCTGACGCGCAGCTTCGACCAGCTCCGGGCCGATCCGCGGAATCCACTTGTCGTGCACGCTGCGGGTGGCATTGACGAAGGCGGCATGCTGCTCTTCGGTCAGCTCGGTGACCTGCACGCCGCGTTCCTGGATGTCGGCCAGCCGCTCGCTCTCCTGCTCGCGGGTCATGGCGATCTCCCACTCGCCGGCCTCGACGGCGGTCTCACGCAGGATCTCGCGATGCTCTTCCGAGAGCGAATCCCATACGCGCTGGTTGACGGCGAAGATCAGCGGGTCGTTCATGTAGTTCCACAGGGTCAGGTGCTCCTGGCCCACCTGATCGATGCGCGCCACGTCGAACACCGACAGCGGGTTCTCCTGACCGTCCACGGCACCGGTGGTCAGCGCCGGCTGGGCATCGGTCCAGCTCATCTGGGTGGGGTCGGCCCCCAGTGCGGTGAAGGTGTCCTGGAACAGCGGCGAGCCCACCACGCGGATCTTCAAGCCGTTCAGATCGCCCGGTTCGCTGATCGGACCGCGGGAATTGGAGAGCTGGCGGAAGCCGTTCTCGCCCCAGGCCAGCGGAACCACGCCGCGGGACTCGATGGCCTCGAAAACCATCTCGCCGGCCTCGCCGCCGGTCACCGCATCGACCGCCGCCTCGTCGGGCATGAAGAAGGGCAGCGAGAAGAGGTTGAGCTCGGGCACCTGGGGCGACCAGTTGATGGTCGAGCCCACGGCCATGTCGATCAGACCGGAGCGCATGGCGGAGAATTCACGCGTCTGGTCGCCGGCCACCAGCTGCGAATTGGGGTAGACGCGCAGGGTCAACTCACCCCCTGTACGCTCTTCCACCAGTTCGGCCCACTTCTCCGCCGCCTGGCCCCAGGGGAAGGCATCGGAAAGAACGGTGGAAACGGAAAGCTCCCGCGCCTGGGCCGAGAGCGAGGCCGTGAGCACGGCGGCACCGGCCAGGGCCGCGGCGATACGGGTGATACGACGTGGTGAATTCATGACGTGTCCTTGCAGCAGGGGCCAGCTCCGACAGGGCCAGCCGTGATTATCGTTCTGGCGGGCATCGACAATTTCGCCTCGCCTCGACATTCTACGATGTCGGGCGTTGAATGGTAGTCCGTTAACGATATCGGCGACGCACGGCATCGGGCTGCCATCCTCGCCGGGGCGAATACGACAAGGAGCCAGCCGTGCCACTGCGCGACCTGCTGTTGGGCCTCTCGATCGTGATGATCTGGGCCTTGAACATCATCGTCATCAAATGGGGGGTAACGGAACTACCGCCGCTGCTACTCACCACCCTGCGCTTCATTCTGGTGGCGGCGCTGCTGGTGCCCTTCCATCCGGTGGCGCGTCGTCATCTGCCCTTCCTGCTGCTGCTCTCGGCCACTTTCGGCACCCTGCACTTCGCCCTGCTGTTCATCGGTCTGGGTCAGGCGGAAGCCGGCACCGGCGCCCTGCTGGTGCAAATGGGCACGCCCTTCGCCACGCTGCTGGCGGTGCTGTTCCTGGGCGAGCGCCTGAGCGTCAAGCGCGTGGTCGGCCTCGCGCTGTCGTTTGGTGGGGTAGTGGTACTGGCCGGCGGCCCCAGCCTGCCCTCGGCGCTACCCATGACGCTGCTGCTGCTCAGCGCCTTCGGCTGGGCCGTGTCGCAGCTGCTGATCAAGATGGGACCCAATATCCCGCCGTTGGCACTGGCCGGCTGGACGGCCCTGCTCGCCGTACCCCAGGTGGCCATCGGTTCCTGGTGGTTCGAAAGCGGCCAGATGAGCGCCATGGCCACCGCCGGCTGGTTCGGCTGGGGCGCAGTGTTCTATACCGCGGTAATGTCGTCGATCGTCGCTTACGGCATCTGGTACGGCCTGCTGCGGCGCCATCCGGTGAGCCGGCTGGCCCCGCTGAGCCTGATGGTGCCGATGGGCGCGGTGGTGCTGGGCATCGTACTGCTGGGCGAGAGCCTCAACGCCCACGTGCTGATCGGCGGCGTCATGGTCATCGCCGGCGTGGCACTGATCGTGATTCGCTTCCGCGCCCTGCTCGGTCGCTGACGGTCGAGACGGCGGCCCTTTTCAATCCGTCTCCGGCGCCGCTTCCGCACCGGCACCGCCCGGCCTGCGCGTACTTCCTCGCAGCATCGGTGTCACCGGCAGCATGATGTGCTCGGGCTCGGTATCGGCGTGAGCGATCTGCTCGAGCAACAGCTCCGTGGCCTTGACCACCATCTGCTCGACCGGCTGCTGCAGCGTCGTCAGCGAATGGCTTGGCCAGGTCGACATGGGGATGTCGTCGAAACCGATGACCGACACCTCTTCCGGCACCGCGAGGCCGAGCTCGTGGCGCAGCGTCTCCATGGCCGCAATGGCCATGAGATCGTTGGCGGCAAACAGCGCGTCGGGCACGCTGGGCGCAGCGAACAGGCGCCGCGTGGCCTGGCTGGCGTCGAGGTAGCGATAGTTGCCGACCTCGACGGCATGGCACTCCTGCCCCCGCGACGCCAGGCCCGCCAAGAACCCTGCGTAGCGCTGCTGGTTGGTCGAGGAGTCCTCCAGACCGGCCAGGTAGGCGATGCGCCGATGCCCCAGGCTGGCCAGGTAGCTGCCCGCCCAGAACCCGCCGCGGTGATTGTCGCAGCCGACCTGGCTGATGCCGGCGTAGTTGACGGTACGGTTGACGATCACTACGGGAATGCCGAAGTCCGCCACCGTTTCTGCCTGCTCGGTATCCAGGGTGATGGCGAGCATGAGCACCCCCTCGACCTGGCTTCTGATGATCTCCTCGATCACCGAGTCGAAGCCCCGGTCGGAGGGAGCGAAGAACAGCAGCAGGTGATACCCCTGCTTCTGGAAGAAGCGCGACGCGCGCTCCAGCACGAAGGTATAGAACGGGTTCTCGAGGCTGTAGGTCACCACCGCGATGGTGCGGCTCGAGCGTGTGATGAGCGAGCGGGCGATGGTATTGGGGCGATAACCCAGCTCGCGCGCCGCTTCCATCACCTTCTTGCGGGTCTTGTCAGAAACACTGGCATTGGGCGAAAAGCTGCGACTGACGGCCGACTGCGACACGCCGGCCAGTCGGGCCACATCACGGGACGTTACGGATTTCCTTTTCATGCATGGAGCTCGCAGCGGGCGGATACCGAAATGACGGGAATCGTACCACTTTGCCACGGCAGACGCCGGTAGCGGCTCAGAAGCCGACCCGGTCGCCGCCTTTCAATTCCAGGATCTCGCGCGCCTCGTCCGCTGTGGCCACGGCCAGCGAGAGCCCTTCCAGCAGCTCGCGCACCTTGCGCACCTGGCTGGCGTTGCTTTCCGCCAGCCGGCCCGGCCCGAGCCACAGGGAGTCCTCCAGCCCCACCCGTACGTGCCCGCCCATGGCGGCAGCCTGGGCCGCGATGCGCATCTGACTGCTGCCCGCCCCCAGCACGGACCAGGCATAGCCGTCGCCGAACAGCCTGTCGGCGGTGCGGCGCATGTGCATGACGTCCTCGGCGTGGGGGCCGATGCCGCCCAGAATGCCGAACACGCTCTGCACGAAGAGCCGCCCGCCCACGACGCCGCGATCCACCAGGTTGCGCAGATTGTAGAGATGGCCGATGTCGTAGCACTCGCATTCGAAACGCGTGCCGTTGCGTGCCCCTAGAGTCATGGTCTTCTCGATGTCGGCAAAGGTGTTCTTGAACACCAGGTCGCGGCTGTTCTCCAGGTGCTCGCGCTCCCACTCGTGCTCGAACGCCTGGAAACGCTCCAGCATCGGGAACAGCCCGAAGTTCATCGAGCCCATGTTCATCGAGGCCAGCTCAGGCTGGAACTCGATGGCGGGGCGCATGCGCTCCTCCACCGTCATGTGCGGGCTGCCCCCCGTGGTGAGGTTGATCACTGCATCGGTGGAGGCCTTGATCCGCGGCAGGAACTTCTCGAACACCGCAGGATCCTGGGTCGGCCTGCCGGTGCGGGGGTCGCGGGCATGCAGGTGCAGAATGGCGGCACCCGCCTCGGCAGCAGCGATGGCCGCCTCGGCGATCTCCTCGGGCGTCACCGGCAGATGGGGCGACATGGAAGGCGTATGGATGGCGCCGGTGACGGCACAGGTGATGATGACTCTACGTTGCGTCGCCATGAAAGACCTCGCTGTTGTGATTCAGGAATTCGTGGAGCCGCGCCACGCGCCAAGCCCTTACAGCGACTCGACGTTGGCGCAGACGCTGAGCGCCTGACCGGAAATGTTGGCGCCCCCGGGAGAGGCCAGGAACAGGGCCATGGCCGCGATGTCGCTGGGCTCGACCATCTTGCGCATGGACACCTTGGCCAGGTTCTCCTGCTCCATCTCGTCGCGACCGATGCCGCGCTGCGCGGCGCGGTCGGCGATCACCTGCTCGATGCGCGGGCCGCGTACGATACCCGGCAGGATCGCGTTGACCCTGACCCCCGCCGGGCCGAGCTCGCAGGCCAGGCTCTTGGTCAGCCCCACCACGCCCCATTTGCTGGCGGCATAGGGCGTGCGATAGGCGAAGCCGAGGCGTCCCGCCACCGACGCCATGTTGAGCAGCACGCCTCGGCTCTCACGCAGTGCGCCGGCGGCCCGCTTAGCCACGTAATATTGGCCGTTGAGATTGATGTCGATGGTCTGGCGCCACGCTTCGCTCTCGATCTCGTCGATCCCGGCCGTCGGCCCGGCTATGCCGGCGTTGTTGACCACCACATCCAGCCCGCCCAGGCCGGCCGCCTCGTCGAACAGGCGCGCCACGTCCGCCTCGCGGCTGACGTCCGCCCGGGTTGCCGCGATGCCCTCGGGCAGCGCCGCCAGGGCGGCTTCGTCGACGTCGCACACATGCACGCGCGCCCCGGCCTCATGGAAGGCCTGGGCAATGGCCAGGCCGATGCCATTGGCGCCCGCCGTCACCAGTACTCTCAGGCCCTGCCGCGGAATCAGGCTGTCTACCACTTTCATTGTCGTGTCTCCCGGATGGGTGGAACGGTCGTTGCCTCGCTAGCGCAGCGAGGGCAGCCAGGTGGAGAGGAACGGCACCACGCTGATGATGAAGAGATTGACCAGCACGATGGCGACGAAGGGCAGGATCGACCAGGTCAGCCGGGCCACGCCGACCTTGGAAATCTGCGACGCCACGAACAGGTTGAGGCCCACCGGCGGCGTGAACATGCCCATGGCCAGGTTGACCACCATGATGATGCCGAAATGCACCGGGTCGAAGCCGAAGCTCACCGCTATCGGCAGCAGGATCGGCACGAAGATCAGGATCGCTGCAGCGGCTTCGATGAACATGCCGGCCATCAGCAGCAGAACGTTGACCAGCACGATGAACAGCAGCGGGCTGTCGATGGCACCGATGACGAAGTTGGACAGCATCGACGGCACCCGCAGGCTCTGCAGGATCCTGCCGTACAACCCGGCGGCGCCGATGATGCTGAGCACCACGGCGGTGGTGACGGCGGCCTCCTGAAGGATGCCGACGATGTCCTTGAGCGTGATTTCGCGGTAGATCACGAAGCCGACGAGAAAGGAGTAGACCACGGCGATCACCGCCGCTTCCGTCGGCGTGAAGATGCCGCCGTAGATGCCGCCGAGGATGATGACCGGCATCAGGATCGCCAGCAGTGCCTTGCGCCCGGCCGTGAACATCTCGCGCCAGGAGCTTCGCTCGCCGCCGCCGTGACCGTGATAGCGGGCGTAGCCGTAGGCGAAAAGCAGCAGGCTGAGGGTGATCATGAGACCCGGCAGGACGCCGGCGACGAACATGTCGCCCACCGAGACGTTGGCGGCGATACCGTAGAGGATCAGCGGTATGCTCGGCGGAATGATCACCCCCAGCGCCCCGGAAGCCGCCTGATTGGCCGCCGCGTAGCCGGAGGCATAGCCCTTGGCGATCATCGCCGGTATCAGGATCGAGCCGATGGCGGCCGTGGTGGCCGCCCCGGAGCCCGAGATGGCGGCGAAGAACAGCGAGGTGATGATGGCCACCATGGCCAGCCCGCCGGTCATGCTCCCCACCATGGTATTGGAGAAATCCACCAGCCGCCGGGAGATACCGCCGCTCTGCATCAGGTAGCCCGCCAGGATAAAGAACGGGATCGCCATCAGCGGGAAGGAGTTGACCGAGGTGATGTACTGCTGGGCCACGATCAGCATCGGCATCAGCTCGCCCTGCCATACCGTGATGGCCGAGGCCAGGCCCAGCGAGAAGGCGATGGGCACGCCGATGACGAACAACACGATCAGCAGCAGGAAAAGCAGCAGCGCCATCAGCTTCTCTCCTCTTTGTCGTTGCCTACGACCTCATCGATCAGCAGCGCCACCGAATTGACCAGGATGACGATCCCGCCCAGAGGTACGGCCAGGTAGGGCCACATCATCGACACCCGGGTACTGGGCGCCGTCTGATTGGAAACCCGGCCCACCATCTCGAAACCGTACTTGACCAAGATGAAGGCGAACAGCGCCGAGGCCAGCACGACCAGGACGCGCATGACTCGCGCCAGCCTCGGCCCGGCGAATTCGAGTACGATATCGACCGAGATCATCAGCCCTTTGCGATAGGCATAACCGGCACCGATGAAGGTGAGCCAGATCATGGCGAAGCGGGCGATCTCGTCCGAGAAATAAAGCGGTCTTCCCACCACGAATCGCGCGAAGACCTGCCAGAAGATCAGCACGGTCATGACCAGCAACAGCCCGGCGAGCCCCCAGCCGACCAGGCGATTGAACAGGTCGATGCCCCTGTTGGTTTGCCGCAGTAACGTCTTCATGACTGCCTCGTGTCGCTAGTTGACGGCGCGGGCGGCAGACCGCCGCCCGCGGGCCACATCAATACTCGAAATTGATGGCAGCCTCGACGAGGTCCTCGCCCACGGTGGGAGCCCACTTCTCGATGACCGGCTGCACCGCCTCGCGGAAGGGGTCCAGTTCGGGCTCGGTGACGGTCATGCCCAGCTCCGCCAGCTGGACCAGGTAGCGCTGCTCGAGCTCCTGGCTGGCCTCACGCTGCACTGGCAGGGCAAGCTGCGCCGCTTCCAGGATGATCGCCTGGTCCTCTTCGCTGAACGAATTGAACAGGTCCAGCCCCATCATCAGCGGTGCCGGCGAATAGACGTGCTGGGTCATGTTCAGGTAATCCTGAACCTCGTAGAAATTGACGTCGTAGATGGTCGGCAGCGGGTTCTCCTGGCTGTCCATGACCCCCTGCTGCAAGGCGGTGTAGACCTCGGTCCAGGCCATCGGCGTGGCATTGGCGCCCAGCGCCTCCCAGGTATCCACCTGGACGCGGCTCTCCTGGGTGCGGTGATTGATGCCGCGCAGATCGTCCGGGTGATTCAGCTCCCGCACCGAATTGGTGTTGTGGCGGAAGCCGTTCTCCATCCAGGCCAGGATCTTGACGTTCATGCCCTCCTCGGCCAGCTGAGCGAGATGCTCGCCGTGCTCGCTGTCGAGAAAGGCATAGGCGTGGTCGTGGTTCTCGAAAATGTAGGGGAGATCGAAGAGCAGGAACTCGTCGACGAAGCCGCCCATGGGCCCGGTCGAGGAGATGCCGGCGTCGACGATGCCGAACCCCATGCCCTCGACGACCTCGCGCTCGGCACCGAGGGCATTGTCATAGTGGGGGTCGATGGAGAGGCGACCCTCGGAGAGGCGCTCCAGCTCCTCACCGAACTTCAGCACGCCGATACCCTGCTGCGAGTCGGGCCCCAGGGGCAGGCTGACGTCGATGACGCGCTCCGTGCCGGCCTGGGCAGCGGCAGCCATGGCAAGCGACAGCGCCATCGCCAACGGCGCCTTGAGGAAAACGGGGTGGATATTGTGACTCATGTTGCGCTCCTTTCGAGTTGTCGTTGTGGTCATCCTGGAATTCGTATGCATCTCCTTTCGCTCCCGCTATCAAAAGCGAGCTGCGTAACGTTTAGATCAAAATAGACTACGTATGCAAACCAGTTGAATAAAATCCACCGAAACCAGGCCGCAAGTCTATGATCGAAAAGAAAATATACTTTAGTATTAGAAATAGAATACGTATGCCAAAAATTGCAGGCATCGTCGTGCCGCGAGTACTCGCGCAGGCGCAGCTCAGGCTCGCAGCGAGCGAGCACTGCCATGCAATGCGCTGCAACGATAGCGGCGGCGTAGCGATTGATGTCAGGGGGCGCGATCGATGTCAGGGGTCGCGAGGCCGGGCGCACTCCGAGGCGCTGCCTGGCCAGGTCACGCAGTCGCCCACTTCGATATCGTGTGCCTCGAAATAGCCGGCATTGACCTCCAGCGCCGCATGATAGGTCACGCCCGCCAGGGTGACCGGGCAGTCGTAGGGATTCTGCGAGAGGCAAGGCTGCATGGTGGCCTTGGCCGCGATACGCCCTTCGGCGTCGAGGAAGGCGATGTCCAGCGGGATGCGGGTGCGGTACATCCAGAAGCCGCCCTGGGGCGACTGGGGCTCCGTGTAGAGAAACAGCATGCCGGCGTCCGCCTCGAGATGGTCGCGATCCATCAGCCCCTTCTGGCGCTCGGCCGAGCTGCGAGCCAGCTCCACCTCGAGCCGATGGCGCTCGCCCTCGGTCACGATCTCCAGCGGCGCACGTTCGAGCGTGAACGACTCCCCGGCCCCGGCCGGCCACTGCCAGACGAGCAGCAAGCCGACAAGCAGGGCCAGAACGACAGCCTGGGTCCCGCGGGTGCCGAGCGTCAGGCCTGCCGGGCGTTTCAAGGCATCGCACCCTCGCGCTGACCGAGAATCGCCATCAGGTCGATGCGAGTCTCTCGTGTGCTGAGGTCCAGCAGCCCTTCGAGCGCCTGAAGGTGCTCGTGGATGCAGCGCCGTGCCGCCTCACCGTCGCCGTCACGCAGGTGCGAGAGCAGCGCCGGATGATCCTCGGCCAGGTAGCAGCTCGCCAGGCCGGCCCGCTTGTACAGGGCGATGACGATGGAAGTACGCAGGATCAGGTCGGTGAGCATGACGCCGAGCACCCGGTTGGGAGAATGCTCGGCAAGCAGGTGGTGGATCGCCAGGGAGTGCTCGATGCGGGCCGCCTCGTCGCCGCGGGCATGGGCCTCGGCCTCTCGCTCGACGCGCGTGGCAACTTCCCTCAGCAACTCGGCGTCGAGCCGGCCCGCCAACAGGGCCGCCACCTCGCCCTCCACCAGGCGCCGTGCAGCGAAGGTCTCGCGGGTCTCCTCGATGCTCGGTGCGCGCACCCGGGCCACCTGGTTGGGCTGCTGGCTGACGACGTGGTCGGCAGCCAGCCGGGTCAGCGCCTTGCGTACCACCGAGCGGCTGACGCCGAAGATCTCGCCCAGCGCCACCTCGGGCAGACGCGTGCCCGGCGGCAGGCGCTGAGTCAGCACCGCCGCGCGCACCTTGTCGACGATGAAACGATCACTGATCCTGCCGCCTGCCCGGGTTTCGGCGGCAACCTCGTCCTGCCAGGTGGTGCTCATGGCTTGCCCTCTCGCCTTGTCATGGGCTTACCTTCGCACGTTTCCTCCATTCTGGCCACAGGAAAGCAGGCTTTCTGTATACAAAACCAAGCCGTACAAAATCAAGCCTGATGCTTCTCGGAAACGTCGAGAATCTTCAGGGTATTGGTTCCACCGTGGGCGTTCATGTGATCGCCCCGGGTCAGGATGACATGATCCCCCGGTTCGGCAATCCCCTGTTGCACCAGCAGCGCCAGCGCCCGGTCGTTGAGTTCGCTGGCCGCCATCGCACTGGTGTCGAACGGCAGCGAGACCACCCCGCGGTAGAGCGCCATGCGCCGCTGGGCGATGGGGCTGTGGGCCAGCCCGACGATGGGCAGCCCCGAGCGGATGCGCGAGGCGATCAGCGGCGTGTAGCCGGTGGAGGTCATGCAGGCGATGGCGGCCACCCCGGTGAGGTGGTTGGCGGCGTACATCGCGGACAGCGCGATGGTCTCGTCGATGCGCGAGAAGCCCTCGTGGATGCGGTGCCCCGACTCCTGGGCCACACGCTCGCGCTCGGCACCGAGGCACACCCGACGTATCGCTTCGAGGGTCTCCACCGGGTAGTCGCCGGCGGCGGTCTCGGCGGAGAGCATCACCGCGTCGGTGCCGTCGAGCACGGCGTTGGCGACGTCGAACACCTCGGCCCGGGTGGGCAGCGGCGAGGTGATCATCGACTCCATCATCTGGGTGGCGGTGATCACCGCACGGTTGAGGGTGCGGGCGCGCTTGATGATGCGCTTCTGCATGCCGATCAGCTTCTCGTCGCCGATCTCCACGCCGAGATCGCCGCGCGCCACCATCACCGCCTCGCTGGCCTCGATGATACCGTTGAGCGTTTCGTCGTCGGCTACCGCCTCGGCGCGTTCGAGCTTGGCGACCAGGCCGATCTCCTTGCCCGCTTCGCCGAGCAGGCGACGGGCTTCGCGCATGTCTTCGGCGTGGCGCGGGAAGGAGACGGCCAGATAGTCGACGCCGATCTCGATGGCGGTTTCGAGATCGGCCTTGTCCTTGTCAGTGAGGGCCGGGGCCGAGAGCCCGCCGCCCTGCTTGTTGATGCCCTTGTTGTTGGAGAGCTTGCCGCCGGTGACCACGATGGTATGCACCTGCTGGCCCTCGATGCGCTCGACGTCGAGCACCAGGCGGCCGTCGTCGAGCAGCAGGCGGTCGCCGGGGGCGACGTCGTCGATCAGCTGCTTGTAGTCGCAGCCGACGCGGCTGGCGTCGCCGGCATCGCTCTCCAGCGCCATGTCGAGCACGAAGGGCTGGCCCACCTCGAGGGTCACGGCGCCGTCACGAAAGCGGGCGATGCGGATCTTGGGCCCCTGCAGGTCACCGAGGGCGGCCACGCTGCGCCCCAGGCGGTCGGCGATCTGACGCACGGCGATCAGCCGGCGGCGGTGGTCGGCGGCGCTGCCGTGGGAGAAGTTGAGGCGCACCACGTCGACGCCGGTGCGGATCATGGCTTCCAGCACACCCTCGCGGTCGCTGGCCGGGCCCAGGGTGGCGACGATCTTGGTGCGGCGGATGGGGGCATGAATGGGAGCGTGTGGCGGAAGCGTCATGGTGTCCTCGGCAAGACCAGGATGGCACGGAAGTCGTTGACATTGGTGCGGGTCGGACCGGTGACGATCAGTCGATCCAATGCCTGGAAGAAAGTATACGCGTCGTTGCGTGACAGGTAATCGGCCGGCTGCAGCCCCTGCTCACGGGCATGGGCCCAGTCGTCGGGCGAGAACAGCGCACCGGCGTTGTCCTCCGAGCCGTCGATACCGTCGGTGTCGATGGCCAGGGCATGAATCCCCTCGGCGCCGGCCAGGGCCTCGAACAGCCCCAGCAAGTACTCCACGTTGCGCCCACCGCGCCCGTCGCCGTGCACGGTGACGCTGGTCTCGCCGCCGGAGAGAATCAGCAACGGCGCTTCGATCTCATCGCGTGCCTCCAGCGCCAGGCGCGCCTGGGCACGGCCCAGCTCGCGGGCCTCGCCTTCCAGGTCGTCGCCCAGCACCTTCACCGTCACACCGGCCGCTTCCGCCGCGGCCCGAGCAGCTTCCAGAGCATCATGAGCGCGGGCCAGGGTCACGCTGTCGTCACGCGCGAAGGCCGCGTCGTCGGGGGAAGGCGCTCCCTGGGCCTGCTCCAGATGGCGGCGCACGTGGTCTGGTATCTCGATGGCGTAGCGCTCGAGCACCGCCAACGCATCGGCCGGGGTCGAGCGATCCGGCAGAGTCGGCCCTGAGGCGATCTGCGTGGCCACGTCGCCGGGAATGTCGGAGATCAGCCAGGTCACCACCTGGGCGGGGTGTGCCGCCGCCGCCAGGCGCCCGCCCTTGATCGCGGAAAGGTGGCGGCGCACGGTGTTCATCTGCCCGATCGGCGCGCCGCAACGCAACAGCTCGCGATTGATGGCCTGCTTGTCGGCAAGCGATATGCCCTCGGCGGGCAGCGTCATCAGCGCCGAGCCGCCGCCGGAGATCAAGGCGATCACGCGGTCGTCCTTGCCCAGCTCCGCGACCGCCTCGAGCATGCGCCGGGCCGCCTTCTCGCCCAGATCGTCGGGCATCGGGTGGGAGGCTTCGAGCACCTCGATCACCTCACACTCCTCAGCATGACCGTAGCGAGTGACCACCAGGCCGGTGAGCGGCGCATCGGGGCAACGCTCCTGCCAGGCGCGCTCCAGAGCCGCGGCCATGGAAGCCGCCGCCTTGCCGGCACCGACCACAACGGTGCGCCCGGGGGGTGGATCGGGCAGCAGATCGGCGACCAGAGAATCCGGATGCACGGCAGTCACGGCCACGTCGGCAAGCCGACGCAGCCATGTCGCCATGTCTGTCGTGTGGTCCAGGGAAGGAAGTTGTTGTGACATGGGCACACCTCGAACGGATGACAGCAACGACGGTAACAGCAGGGTAGGCAGGAAAAAAGCCCGGCGGCGGGCGGGTTCCAACTGGGGATCCCGCCGCCGGGTGCAAGGGCCGCTGGCGCGGCCGGTTGGCAGGCGACGGCCTGACGCCTGCCAGGAGGGAACACCGGCTCTCCGTCTGCGCGACTGGCTGGCAGGGTGCTGCCTCCTCAGGTGGGACGGATCAGCTGCCCACCTCGTGATCGGCCAGGGCCTCCAGGGCACGCAGGATGCCGGCGTGATCCCAGTCTTCACCGCCATGCGCAACACAGGCCTGGAACAGCTGCTGGGCATTGGCGGTGCCGGGCAGCGCCAGGTTGAGGCTGCGCGCGCCTTCCAGGGCCAGGTTGAGGTCCTTCTGGTGCAGCTTGATCTTGAAGCCCGGGTCGAAGGTGCGCTTGATCATGCGCTCGCCGTGCACGTCGAGGATCTTCGACTGGGCCAGGCCACCGAGCAGCGACTCGCGCACCTTGGCCACGTCGGCACCCGCCTTCGAGGCGAACAGCAGGCCTTCGGCCACCGCTTCGATGGTGAGCGCCACCACGATCTGGTTGGCCACCTTGCAGGTCTGGCCGGCGCCGTGGCCGCCGATGTGGGTAATGGTCTTGCCCATCACTTCGAGGATCGGGCGGGCGCGCTCGAAGCCTTCCTGAGTGGCACCGACCATGATGGTCAGCGCGGCGTTGATGGCACCGCCCTCGCCGCCGGAGACCGGCGCATCGACGTACTCGCCGCCAGCTCCATGGATGCGCTTGGCGAAGCCCTGGGTGGCGATGGGGGCGATGGAGCTCATGTCGATCACCAGGGTGCCCGGCTTGAGCCCTTCGACGACACCATTCTCACCGAACAGCACCAGTTCCACGTCGGGGGTGTCCGGCACCATGGTGATGACGACCTCTGCCTGCTCGGCCACCGCCTTGGGGTTGGCCGCCACCCGAGCGCCCTTGTCAGCCAGCTCGCGGGGAATGGCGCTGCCGTGCTCGACGGTGATGATCTCGTGGCCGGCATCCAGCAGATGTCCCGCCATGGGACGGCCCATGATGCCGAGGCCAATGAAACCGATCTTGCTCATGATGATTCTCCTTTCAGCTTGTCTTTGTCGTTGCAACCTTGCCCGGCGGCTGTCGCATATGACGTCGCCACTCGGGGCTGATCCGTCGACAGGCCTGCGAGGAGGCGCTGTGAACCCATCCCTGGGCGCTACTTTTGCCATCCCTGGCAAAAGACCTCCTCTTCGGCCTGTCCCCGGCGCCCCTCGTCAAAAGTGCTGCAGCAATTTTCAGCCGCGGGCCTGATCCAGCCAGCCCAGACCTTCACGGGTCGTCGTCTTGGGCTTGTACTCGCAGCCGATCCAGCCGTCGTAGCCCAGCCGGTCGAGATGGGCGAACAGGAACGGGTAGTGGATCTCGCCGGTGCCCGGCTCATGGCGACCCGGGTTATCGGCCAGCTGCACGTGAGCGATGCTATCCAGGTGTTTCTCGATGGTCGGCGCCAGATCGCCCTCCATGATCTGCATGTGATAGATGTCGTACTGAAGCTTGAGGTTGTTACTGCCCACCTCGTCGAAGATCGCCAGGGCCTGCTCGGTGCGGTTGAGGAAGAAGCCCGGAATGTCGCGAGTGTTGATCGGTTCGGCCAGCAGCAGGATGCCGGCGGCTTCGAGCTTCTCCGCAGCGTAGCGCAGGTTCTCCACCAGGGTGCGCCGCGCCTGCTCCAGGCTCACGCCCTGGGGCTGGATACCGGCCAGGCAGTTGACCTGCTTGCAGCCAAGCACCGTGGCGTAGTCGATGGCCTTCTCCACGCCGGCACGAAACTCCTCGATCCGATCCGGGTGACAGGCGATACCACGCTCACCGGCGCCCCAGTCGCCAGCGGGCAGGTTGTGCAGTACCTGGGTCAGGCCATGCTCGTCGAGCCGCGCCTTGAGCTCGACGGCGGAATAGTCGTAGGGAAAGAGGTACTCGACGCCCTTGAAACCGGCCTCGGCGGCGGCCTTGAAGCGGTCGAGGAAATCCTCCTCGGTGAACAGCATGCTGAGGTTGGCGGCAAACTTGGGCATGGTTGTCTCCTGAGACGGTTTCCTAAGTGAGCTGGGCGATCGAGGTCGGCGCATCCGCCCCCTCGTCGGCCAGCGCCTCGAACTCGTTGATGGCGTCGAGATCGGTCCCCATGGCGATGTTGGTCACCCGCTCAAGGATCACCTCCACCACCACCGGCACCCGGTATTGGGTCATCAGCTCCTTTGCTTCCTTGAGGGCGGGCACGATCTCGTCCGGCCGGGTGACGCGCAGGGCCTTGCAGCCGAGCCCCTCCACCACCGAGACGTGGTCGACGCCGTACTCGTTGATCTCCGGGCAGTTGACGTTCTCGAACGAGAGCTGCACGCAGTAGTCCATGTCGAAGCCGCGCTGGGCCTGGCGGATCAGCCCCAGGTAGGAGTTGTTCACCAGCACGTGGATGTAGGGCAGGTTGAACTGCGCCCCCACGGCCAGCTCTTCGATCATGAACTGGAAGTCGTAGTCGCCGGAGAGCGCCACCACTTCCGCACTGGGGTCGGCCTTGCACACGCCGAGCGCGGCGGGAATGGTCCAACCCAGCGGGCCGGCCTGGCCGCAGTTGATCCAGTGGCGCGGCTTGTACACGTGCAGGAACTGAGCGCCGGCGATCTGCGACAGGCCGATGGTGCTGATATAGCGGGTGTTCCTGCCGAAGACCTTGTTCATCTCCTCGTAGACCCGCTGCGGCTTCACCGGCACCTCGTCGAAGTGGGTCTTGCGCAGCAGGGTGCGCTTGCGCTCCTGGCACGATTCGGCCCAGGCGCTGCGATCCTTGAGCGTGCCCGCCGCCTTCCTCTCGCGGGCCAGCTCGACGAACAGCTCGAGCGCCGCCTTGGCGTCGGAAACGATGCCGTAGTCGGGACCGAAGATGCGCCCGATCTGAGTCGGCTCGATGTCGACGTGAACGAATTTCCGTCCCTTGGTGTAGGTCTCGAGGTTGCCGGTGTGGCGGTTGGCCCAGCGGTTGCCGATACCCATCACAAAATCGGATTCGAGCAGCGTGGCGTTGCCATAACGATGCGAGGTCTGCAGCCCGACCATGCCGGCCATCAGCGGGTGGTCGTCGGCGATGCTGCCCCAGCCCATCAGGGTGGGAATGACCGGCACGCCGGTGAGTTCGGCGAACTCCTGGAGCAGCTCGCTGGCGTCGGCGTTGATGATGCCGCCACCGGCGACGATCAACGGCCGCTCGGCCTCGTCGAGCATGGCCATGGCCTTCTCCGCCTGAGCGCGGGAAGCGCGCGGCTTGTAGGCCGGCAGCGGCTCGTAGGTGTCCGGGTCGAACTCGATCTCGCTCATCTGCACGTCGATGGGCAGGTCGATCAGCACCGGTCCCGGCCGCGACGAACGCATCAACTGGAAGGCCTGCTGGAAGGCGCGCGGCACCTGGGCCGGCTCGAGCACGGTGACTGCCCACTTGGTCACCGGCCCGGCGATGGCCTGGATGTCGACGGCCTGGAAGTCCTCCTTGTGCAGTCTGGAGCGAGGCGCCTGGCCGGTGATGCACAGGATCGGGATGGAGTCCGCGCTGGCCGAATAGAGTCCGGTGATCATGTCGGTACCGGCGGGGCCGGAGGTGCCGATGCAAACGCCGATGTTGCCGGCCTGGGTGCGGGTGTAGCCCTCGGCCATGTGCGAGGCGCCCTCGACGTGACGCGCCAGCACGTGATCGATACCGCCAACCTTGCGCAGTGCGGCGTAGAACGGGTTGATGGCGGCCCCCGGCACGCCGAAAGCGACATCGACGCCCTCCTTCCTGAGCACGTGAACGGCGGCTTCTGCTGCGGTCATTCGAGCCATGACGGTTCCTCCCGTGGGTGGCCTTGTTCTTGTGGAGAGTTGTTTTTGGAAAATATTTCTGTATTTAGAGATTAGAAGTCGGAAGCCGCCTCGTCAACACAACATGGAAAATATTTTCATAATTTTTCTTGGGCACAAAAAACCCAGGCTAAAACAGCAGCCTGGGTCATTCTTTTTCGTCGGGTCAGAGGGTGATGCGCAGCGCCAGCGGATGCTCGTCGCAGTTGTTGCCCTCACCGCCGCGATCCACCACCAGGAACTCCCCTTCGCGCTCCAGTACGGACTGAATGGCGTGCCAGGTGCCGGCGCGATAGTTCACCCCCTGGCGGCCGTCGGTGACGAAAGCGCGCACCTCGGTCGGGTCGATGCTGTCACCCGGCGGTGCCACCACGATCACGAAGCGCTCCTCGTGCAGCGGCATGAAGGCCTGGCTGCCCTGGGGGTGACGTTCGAGGAAGTCGAGTTCCAGCGGGATCGACACCGGCTGACTGACGAAGATGCTGATCAGCGCCCTCGCCTGCTCGCCCAGGGTCTCGACCTTGGCCAGGTCGTGGTAGCGCCGGGTGCGTCCGGCATTGATGTGAAAGTAGTCCGCCGTACGGGTGTCGATGACGTCACCGAAAGGCGCAAAGGCCTCAGGCGTCAGCGGCTCGGCTTTGAGTTCCAGCATGTTAGCCCCTCGATTCATTCGGCAATCAGCCTATTCACCGGGGCTGATCCGGCGGCAGGCCGGCGCCCCTAACGTCGCTGAGATCGGAAAACTCGGCGACGTTACTGCAAGCCCCCTGCGCCTCAGCGAGTACCCAGCCGCAGCGCCGCGTGACGATTCACGTCCTTATAGAGCAAATAGCGGAACGGCCCCGGCCCCCCGGCGTAGCACGCCTGCGGGCAGAAGGCGCGCAGCCACATGAAATCGCCCGCCTCGACCTCGACCCAGTCCTGGTTGAGATGGTAGACCGCCTTGCCCTCGAGCACGTAGAGGCCGTGCTCCATGACATGGGTCTCGTCGAAGGGGATCACCGCCCCGGGCTGGAAGGTGACGATGTTGACGTGCATGTCGTGGCGTACGTCGTTGGGATCGACGAAGCGGGTGGTGGCCCAGCGCCCCTCGGTGCCCGGCATGGGGTTGGGTTCGAGGTCGTTCTCGTTGACCACGAAGGCCTGCGGTACGTCGATGCCCTCGACGAATTCGTAGGCCTTGCGCACCCAGTGGAAGCGCACCGGCGCATCCGATTCGTTGCGCAGCTGCCAGTGGCAGCCCGGCGGCAGGAAGGCGTAGCCGCCCGGCACCAACTGGTGGCGCTCGCCGGCGATGGTCAGAGTCATCTCTCCTTCTACCACGAACAGCACACCCTCAGCGGCGGGGTCGAGCTCGGGCTTCTCGCTGCCGCCGCCCGGCCCCACTTCCATGATGTACTGGGAGAAGGTCTCGGCGAAGCCAGAGAGCGGACGCGCCAGCACCCACAGCCGGGTCTGCTCCCAGAACGGCAGGTTGCTGGTCACGATGTCGCCCATCACGCCCTTGGGAATGAAGGCGTAGGCCTCGGTGAACACCGCCCGGTCGGAGAGCAATTGGGTCTGGGGCGGATGCCCGCCGTGGGGGGCGTAATAGGTGCGGTTGGTCATGAGCGGCTCCTCATAGGCGAAATCGGCCTAGGCATAGGCCAAAAAAACGTCCTTTCATGACTTGTGAAACTAACGTCTCACAAGTAACGTGTCTAGCAACTTTCGTTTCATTCGACGGCACAAGAGGGCTATCGGCATGTCCTTCCCCCATGCCCACCCGCCGAAGGTTGCAACGGCTCGCAGCGTCCCTGCTTCCGAATCAGGAAGAGAGTTCGTCCAACCCCTGGTAGAGCTCGCTGACTGCATCGATGCGCGCGCGCCCCTGGGCCAGCCGTTGGTGCAGCAGACCGTTGGCCAGCAGGCTGATCAGGCTCATGGCGCTGGCATAGCTGTCGAAGGCCGAGATACTGTCCAGCGAACACTCCAGCCACCAGTCGGTCCGCTCGGCATGACTCGCCGCGGTGGCATCACCGATCAACAGCACCCGGCAGGGCAGTGTCACGAGGGTCTCCACCAGCTCCTCGAACAATCGCGGACGCCGACGGAAACCAAACAGGATCACCAGATCCTCCGCACCCAAACCGACCAGTTCCTCAGCCAGGGACTGATTGGGCTGAGGCGCGAGGCTCACTTCTGCACGAGCCTGAATCAGTTGCTGGCGGAAATGCATGGCCAGGGGATAGCTGTTGCGAAACCCCACCAGCAGCAGCCGTCGCGCCTGGTCCATTGCCTGCAGGATCGCCTCGAAGGTATGCGGCTCGATGGCACCGAGCGTTCTACGCAGGTTCTCCTGCTCCCGTGCCAGATGACGCTTGAAACGTTCGCCGTCTCCGCTCGCCGCCTGAGCATCGGTGACCAGCGGCATTCCCAGATTGCGCAGCTGGCGAGCATGGTACTTCACCGCCTGGAAGCTTTCGAAGCCAAGGCGCTTGAACAACCGGCTGACTGTCGATTTCGACACCCCGGTAACCCGCGCCAGATCGGCAGCGCTATATACCGCCAAGTCGTCGAAATGCTCGAGAATGAAGGCCGCAACACGCTGCTCCTGAGCGCTCAGCTCGGCATATTGGGCCGATATTCGCTGACCGATGTGAGGCGTCATGGCCGTCTGATGCGTCCGCAAAAAAGCTCTCCTCTAGCTCGGCCACAGCGCCGAGTGCGCGCCCTCAGGCGTCATTATTCTGTACCCACAATGAGCGGAAGGAATCGCCACCACACTCGGCCTTACCGTCTCCGCCATCTCCCCGCGACGCTCGCTTCTCGAAGCGAAGCAGCGCCGCATCACTATAGCGACATCATCAACAACAACGCGAGGTGCCCCCATGACGAAACCCACTCCCTCAAACAGCCCAACAGGAGCCCAAGGCTCCAGGCGGTCTCATTGGCAGATACCGCATATCTACGTCATTCTCTTCGTATTCATCGCCATGGCAGCCGTTGCGACCTATTTCGTGCCCGCCGGCCAGTACGAGAGAGTGCCCGGACCCGAAGGCCGCACCACCATCGACGCAGAATCGTTCCAATACGTCGAGCAGAACCCGACGAGCCTCGTCGATTTCATGCTGGCGATACCCAATGGCTTGATGAGTGCCGGTGAAGTGGTGTTCTTCACCTTCATGATCGGCGGCATGTTCATGGTGCTGCGCCGTACCGGCATTATCGAAATCGGCGTCGACAAACTCAGCCGACGCTTCGCCAATCAAAGCCTGTTGATGATTCCGGTCTTGATGACGGTCTTCGCTCTGGTCGCGACGATCATCGGTACCCAAGAGCTGGCCCTGGTTTACGTGCCAGTCATTCTGCCGTTGATGATTGCCCTGCGTTTCGATTCGGTAACCGCTGCGGCCGTCGCGCTCTGTGCCACCACCGCTGGGTTCGCTTCGGGTGTGCTCAATCCGATCAATACCGGGCTCGGTCAGCAGCTCTCCGACCTGCCGCTCTACTCCGGCTTCGGCCTGCGAGCGGCCGCCTTTGCCATCATCCTGGGCGCTGCCATCTACTTCGTCATGCGCTATGCGCGCCAGGTTCGCGACAATCCCGAAGCGAGCCTGATGGCAGGCGACGAAACGGAAGAGGAAAAGCGCTCGCTCTATCAACATGCCACCGATGAGGGAGCTCTGACCGCCAACGGTCGCCAGAAACTGGCGGCTCTCGCCACCTTCGCCTTCTTCGGTCTGCTGGTCTACGGCGTGCTGCGTCAGGGCTGGTTCATGATGGAGATGGCCGGACTGTTCATCATCATGGGTATCGTCGTCGGCCTCATCGCCGGCCTGAGCACCACGGCCATCAGCGAAGCCTTCAACAAGGGCTTCCGCGACGTTCTGGTGGGGGCCATGATTGCCGGCGTGGCCCGTGGCGTGGCCGTCGTGCTGGAAGATGGCCAGATCATGGATACCCTGGTCATGGGACTCGGCAGCCTGGTTGGCGAACTGCCGACCATGCTGTCGGCCATCGGCATGTACTTCGCACAGCTTGCCTTCAACTTCGTGGTGCCCTCGGGCAGCGGGCAGGCGCTGGTCACCATGCCCATCATGGCCCCTCTCTCCGATCTGATCGGCGTGACCCGCCAGACTGCAGTGCTGGCCTTCCAGCTCGGTGACGGCATGGGCAACATCCTCTATCCCACTTCCGGCTATTTCATGGCGACTCTCGCCATTGCCGGCGTTCCCTGGCAGAAGTGGGTGAAGTTCTTCTTCCCGCTGTTCTGTCTCTGGGTGGCAATCGCCATCGGCTTCCTGGCTTTCGCACAAGCCATCCAGTGGGCCGGCTGAGCCTCTTCGCTCTACCCACCCACTACCCTGCCAAGCCCTGTCCGACATTGTCGGGCAGGGTCTGGTCATGACAGCCGGCATCCTCACCGGAACCTCAGCATTCATGCCTCAGCGCTCGCCAGATGCTCAGCGCGTCGGCGCCGGATGATGCTCCACCCAATGCCGCGCGATGTCCACCCGTCGGGTGACCCACACCCGGTCATGGGCCTCGATATGATCGAGGAAGCGCTGCAGGGCGCGGAAGCGGCCGGGGCGGCCGAGCAGCCGACAGTGCATGCCCACCGAGAGCATCTTGGGCGACTCCTCGCCCTCGGCGTAGAGCACGTCGAAGGCGTCACGCAGGTAGGTGAAGAAGTGGTCGGCGGTGTTGAAGCCCTGGGGCGCGGCGAAGCGCATGTCGTTGCTGTCCAGGGTGTAGGGCACGATCAGATGGTCGTGCTCGACGCCCTGGCTGTCGGCTTCACGGGTCCAGAAGGGCAGATCGTCGCCGTAATAGTCGCTGTCGTAGAGGAAGCCGCCCTCGTCGAGGACCAGCCGTCGGGTGTTGGGGCTGTCGCGGCCGGTGTACCAGCCTTGGGGCTTCTCGTCGTAGAGGCGCTGGAATATCTCCATGGCACGCTGCAGATGCTCGCGCTCGACGTGCTCGGGCACTTCCTGGTAGTGAATCCAGCGGTAGCCATGACAGGCGATCTCGTGGCCCAGCTCCTTGAACGCCTGCGCCACCTCCGGGTGGCGCTCCAGGGCCATGGCCACGCCGAATACCGTGAGAGGTAGGCCGCGCCGTTCGAACTCCCGCAGGATGCGCCACACGCCGGCCCGTGAGCCGTACTCGTAGATCGACTCCATGCTCAGGTGACGATCGGGATAGGCGGCCGCGCCAATGATCTCGGAGAGAAACTGCTCGGAGCCGGCGTCGCCATGCAACACGCAGTTCTCGCCGCCCTCTTCGTAGTTGAGCACGAACTGCACGGCGATCTTCGCCCGCCCCGGCCAGTTGGCATGGGGTGGGTTACGGCCGTAGCCGACCAGGTCACGGGGGTAATTAATGCTCATCTAGCACCTTCCTCTTTGTTCTGTGTCGCGCAGATGCGTGTTGCGCAGTTCTATGCCGCTGTACGAATAACGGGCCAGGCGGCTCCGCGAGCAAAATGTATACAGAATAGAAAATAGACTGTATCCACCATGGTTGCAACCAGACATACCAACCCACGCAGGCTAGCGCGAGGCTCTTGAGCTCAAGGCCAGCAGCGACGCGCTTCCCAGCAGCAGGCATTGTCGGAGAGTTGGTGCGCTAGAACGCCACCGTCCTATTTTTGTATACAAAAAATGAGATAGTGGCAAGCCAAGTTCATTCGCCTCGAGCCCCTAATCTCCTCGTGCTCAATGCCAAGACATATCGCAGGCGAAGCTGGGAAAAACTCCAACATGTATACAATAATCGTCACCCTCAGTACTCACATCCTCAGTGGCCTTCGCTTTCTCAGACCTATGTCTAACCACCAAGCCGCCTAGCACTCCTCCTCGAGCGGCAGCCACTCCCTTGATGGAAAAGGAAAAAATCTTCATTGATCCCGGGGATGACAAATTTCTTGCGCTGAAGAATTGCAACGCCTATTTTGTGTACAAAGACATTTCTTATTGTTCACAAAGAGAGAGCTGCATGCGACTGCGCGTCATCAACCCCAACACCACAGCCGCCATGACCCGCAAGATCGGCGAAGCGGCACAGCGAATCGCCGCCCCCGGCACGACCGTCGTCGCCACTCAGCCCGCAGACGGACCGGTGTCCATCGAGAGTCACTTCGATGAAGCGATCAGCGCCGTGGGCGTGCTGGAAGAGGTACTGGCGGGAGAGCGGGAAGGCACCGATGCCTATGTGATCGCCTGCTTCGGCGATCCGGGCCTGCTGGCAGCTCGTGAGCTGACCCGCGCCCCGGTGATCGGCATCGCCGAGGCGGCCTTCCATGCAGCCAGCCTGATCAGCACCCGGTTCTCGGTCGTCACCACCCTGTCGCGTACCGGCATCATCGCCGAGCACCTGCTGGAGCAGTACGGCTTTCGCCATCACTGCCGCCGGGTGCGTGCCGCCGAGATACCGGTGCTCGATCTAGAAGAGGACGGCTCGGCGGCGCTGGGCCGCATCATCGACGAGTGCCGCCGCGCCCGCGACGAGGATGGCATCGGCGCCATCGTGCTCGGCTGCGGCGGCATGGCCGACCTGACCCAGAGCATTTCCGAGGAAGTCGGGCTGCCGGTGGTCGAGGGCGTCACGGCTGCCGTGAAGCTGGCCGAAGCTCTCGTGGGGCTGGGCCTGGGCACCAGCAAGCATGGCGACCTGGCTTTCCCACGCCCCAAACCCTTCACCGGCCGCTTCGAAAGGTATTCGCAGCTCTCCAACGACCGCTGAAACGCATCACGACTACGAATCACCGCAACGCACCGCACCTTGAGCACGTCACGCCAAGCCCGCTGGCAGCATTGGGCACAAACACAACAGAGCCATGACCTGCGAGGATAGACACATGCAAAACAATAACCCGCACAGCACGGCGGCTCCCGCCACTGCCCCGGCATCGCCATCTGCCGGAACGACCGCTGGTGCCACCAAGGCTCCGGGGGCCGAATCACTCGCCCCTCAGCAAACCCGCATCATGGGGCGAACCTCCTACTTTCTGGCCTGGTTCGGCGGCTGCGTCTCCATCGGCACCTTCGCCATGGGCTCCAGCGTGGTCGGCACGCTGAACCTGATCCAGGCGACTCTGGCCATCGCCATCGGCTGCTTCGTGATCGGTATCGCGCTGGCCATCAATGGCGCCGCCGGCTACAAGTACGGCATTCCCTTCATGGTTCAGGCCCGCAGCGCGTTCGGCTTCGCCGGCACGCGCATTCCCGGCCTGGTGCGCGCGGTGCCGGCGGTGGTGTGGTACGGCTTCCAGAGCTGGATCGGCGCCGGCGCCCTGAACATGGTGTCGGCCACCCTGTTCGGCTTCGACAATCTGATCTTCTACTTCATCGCCTTCCAGTTCCTGCAGATCGGCCTGTCGGTGATGGGCTTCCAGGGCATCAAGTGGCTGGAAAACATCGGTAGCGTGTTCATCCTCGCCTCGCTGACCTACATGTTCTATGCCACGGTGCAGCGCTACGGCGACGAACTCTCGGCTAATCTGCTGACCATGGAAGGCTCCTGGGGCATGCCGTTCTGGGGTGCCACCATGCTGTTCCTCGGCATCTACAGCACCATGATGCTCAACGTCAGCGACTATTCGCGGGAACACAAGCACGGCACCCGCCCGAGCATCCTGACCACCATCTATGCCATGTCGATCCTGCCCTGCACCCTGTTCATGGGCCTGATCGGCTACATGGTGTCCGAGGCCACCGGCACCGCCGACCCCATCCAGGTGTTCGCCAACGCGGTGGACAACACGCCGCTGCTGATGACCACGCTGCTGTTCATCGCCTTCGCTCAGGTCACCACCAACGTGCTCAACAACGTGGTGCCGCCGACCTACGTGCTGATGGACGTGTTCAAGCTCAAGTTCGCCACTTCCACGGTGATCGTCGGTCTGCTGGCCTTCGCCACCTTTCCCTGGAAGCTGGTGCAGCCCGAATCCGCCGCCGGCCTGCAGCTCTTCGTGCAGACCTACTCCGCCTTCCTCGGCCCGATCTTCGCCATCCTGGTGGTGGACTACTACCTGATCCGCCGCCGCACGCTGGATCTCGGCAAGCTGTATGACGAAACCGGCCCCTATCAGGGCGTCAACTACGCCGCGCTCATCGCCACCCTGGTGGGTATCGCCGCCGCCCTCACCTTCTCCGCCATCTCCTGGTACGCCAGCCTGATCCCGGCCGGCCTGACCTACTACCTGCTGATGAAGCACTGGGCACCCTGCCAGCGCTTCCGCCAGTGACTCCCCGCACGTCTTCCCGCCCCTCATGGGCGGGAAGGCCGTCCTGACACAACGACAACGGTGACGACGATGAAAGAGAGTGAGCTGGACATACAGCGCATCGACCCGACGCTCTATAACGAGGACCTGGCCCCGCTGAAGCACAAGGACCGCAACTGGGGCGCCTTCGAGATCTTCAACGTCTGGTCCAACGACATTCAGAGCCTCTTCGGCTATACCCTAGCGGCCTCGCTGTTCCTGGCTTACGGCCTCAACGGCTGGGCGGTGATGGCGGCGATCATTCTCGCCGGCTTCATCGTCATGTTCCTGGTCAACCTGACCGGTAAGCCCAGCGTCAAGTACGGCATTCCCTTCCCGGTGATGGTGCGCGCCAGCATGGGCGTGCGCGGCGCCAACCTGCCGGCCATGCTGCGCGCCATCATCGGCATCTTCTGGTATGGGGTGCAGACCTACTTTGCCTCCACCGCGGTGGCGCTGCTGCTCGTGGCGCTGTTCGGCGCCGGCAACGGCGCCACCTTCCTCGGCCTCTCCGGGGTGGCCTGGATCTCGTTCGTCATCGTCTGGCTGTTTCAGATCGCGATCTTCTGGCAGGGCATCGAACGCATCAAGCACTTCCTCAACTGGGCCGGCCCCTTGGTCTATGTGGTGATGGTGGTGCTGATGATCGTGGTCTGGTACCAGGCCGGCAGCGACCTGTTGCCCGCGGTGAGCACCATCTTCAGCGCCGACGGCGAACGCAGCGGCAGCGCCGTGGCAGCCTTCCTGGCAATCGTCGGCACCATGGTGGCCTACTTCGCCGCGGTGGTGATCAACTTCGGCGACTTCACCCGCTTCGTGAAGACCGAGCGCCAGATGAAGCTCGGCAATCTGCTGGGACTGCCGCTCAACGTGGCGTTCTTCTCCTTCATCGCGCTGATCATCACCGCCGGCACCCTGGTGCTGTTCGGCGATGCCCTGACCAACCCGGCCGACATCGTCGAGCGGGTCGATTCGCTGCCGCTGACCATCGTCGCCGCGCTGACCTTCTTCGCCGCCACCGTGGGCATCAATCTGGTGGCCAACTTCATCCCACCCGCCTACGACCTGGCCAACCTCTTTCCCAGCAAGATCAGCTTCCGCGTAGGCGGATTGATCACCGCCGTGGTGGCCTTCTTCGTCGGCGCGCTGTGGGTCTCGCTGATCAGCCAGATCGGCGTGCCGGGCTTCGTCAACGCCCTGGGTGCCATCATCGCGCCCTTCTACGGCATCATCGTGGTGGACTACTACCTGGTGAAGCGCCAGCACCTCGACATGCAGCAGCTGTTCTCCTCCGAGCCGGGAACCACCTATTACTACGTGAAGGGCTGGAACACCCGGGCGCTGATGGCATTCGGCGGTGCCGCCCTGTTCTCCATCTCCACCGTGATCGTGCCTGCGCTCTCCGGCCTGGACGGCTTCGGCTGGATGATGGGTGCCGCGCTCGGCGGGCTGTTCTACTACGGCCTGATGCACAGCTATCGCGCCGTACCGGCGGTACCGGCGGCCTGAGCCGGAACCGTCCACCACGCACGGAAATGCAAGCCGCCGGACGCCTGGGCGTCCGGCGGCTTGGTCGTCTGGCTTGGGTGTCCATACCGTGGTGACGAACCATCAGCTCGCCGTTTTCTCGAGCCGCCAGCAGGCCGCCCGGTGGCCGTCGCCCAGCTCGCTCATGCCAGGCAGGGACAGCGTGCATGTCTCGTCGGCATGGGGGCAGCGCGGGGCGAAGGCACAGCCGGGCGGCGGCGCCGACATGTCCGGCGGCGCCCCGGGAATGGCACTGAGACGCTGCCCGCGCAGCTCGCCGGAGGCGCGCGAGTGCATCAGCCCCAGGGTATAGGGGTGGCGCGGCTGGGCGATGACGGTATCGACAGCCCCGGTTTCCACCAGCCGTCCGGCGTACATCACGGCAATGCGATCCGATATCTCGTTGGCCACGCCCATGTCGTGGGTCACGAAGATCACCGACATACCCAGCTCCCGCTGCAGCTCCCGAAGCAGCAGCAGGATCTGGATCTGTACCGTGGCATCCAGCGCGGTGGTCGGCTCGTCGGCCAGCAGCAGCTTGGGCCGGCACGACAGGGCCAGGGCGATCATCGCCCGCTGGCTCATGCCGCCTGAGAGTTCGTGAGGGTAGTTGGCCAGCCGCCGCTTGGCCGAGGGGATGCGCACCCGGTCGAACAGCTCCAGGGCACGTGCCAGCCCCTCGCGCCGGCTCACGCCTTCGTGGCGACATACGGTCTCGGCGATCTGATCGCCCACGCTGAACACCGGGTCGAACGCCAGCATCGGCTCCTGGAAGATCATCGCCGCCGTGCGACCGCGAAAGCGGGACAGCTCACGCCGCGACATGGCCAGCACGTCCTGACCGTCGACGTGAACGCTTCCCGTCAGGCGTGTCTTGCGCTCCGGCAGCAGGCGCATGAGGCTGCGCAGCGTGACGCTCTTGCCCGAGCCGCTCTCGCCCAGGATGGTCAGCACTTCGCCGCGAGCCAGGGTCAGGTCGACCCCGTTGACCGCCTGCACCTGACGCCGGGGCGTGCCGAAGTGCACGTGCAGGTCACGAATCTCAACCAGGGGCTCGGCGGGTGCTGCCATCGGCACCTGAACGGCCGTTCGAGTCATGACATCGGATTTCATCGAACGCTCTCCTCGACGCTGGGCTGCGGGCTCGACACCGCGGCTTGCACCTCGTCGGCCCGGTGACAGGCCGACAGGTGCCCGCCGCCCGGCAGCGCCGCAAGCTCGGGTTCGGTGCCACGGCAGAGATCCACGGCCAGGGGGCAGCGCGGACAGAACCGGCAGCCCGGCGGCAGGTCGATGGGATTGGGGGGATCGCCGGCCAGCGGCGCCGTCTGGGTGCGCCGCCCCGGTTCCAGCGA
This sequence comes from Halomonas sp. MCCC 1A11062, assembly GCF_021404355.1. NCBI lineage: Bacteria > Pseudomonadati > Pseudomonadota > Gammaproteobacteria > Oceanospirillales > Halomonadaceae > Halomonas > Halomonas sp. MCCC 1A11062. The sequence goes on along the minus strand of NZ_JABFTW010000005.1, from coordinate 224,334 downwards.
CGGCATGGCCGACATCAGTGCCCGGGTGTAGGGATGGGCCGGGGCGCGGTAGAGCGCCTCGCTGTCACCCACCTCGGCCACCTTGCCCAGGTACATCACCATGACCCGGTCGCTGATGTAGCGCACCACGTTGAGATCGTGGGAGATGAACAGGTAGGTCAGCCCGTACTCCTGCTTGAGATCGCCGAGCAGATTGAGCACCTGGGCTTCCACCGACTTGTCCAGCGCCGACACCGCCTCGTCGAGAATCAGCAGGCGCGGCTCGAGCGCCAGCGCCCGGGCGATGTTGACCCGCTGGCGCTGGCCGCCGGAGAGCTCGTGGGGATAACGCTGCGCGAAGCGCTCCGGCAGCAGGCCTACCTGATCGAGCAGCCGTCGGGCGCGCTGGCGCGACTCACGCCGCCCGACGCCGTGCACCTGCGGGCCGAAGGCAATCGACTCCTCGATGGTCATGCGCGGGTTGAGCGAGGCGTAGGAGTTCTGGAACACCATCTGCATCTGGCGGCGCATCTCGCGCAGCGACAGGCCGCCCCGCGTGCCGACCGGGTCGCCGTCGAAGATCACCTCGCCGCCGTCCGGCTGCAGCAGATGCATCAGCAGGCGCGCGGTGGTCGACTTGCCGCAGCCCGACTCGCCGACGATACCGAGGGTCTCGCCCTTGCGCACCTCGAAGTCGATGCCGTCCACCGCATGCACACGGCTCAGCGGCCGCCCCAGCAGGTCCCGCTTGATCACGAAGTGCTTGCGCAGCCCCTTGACCCGCAGCAGCGGCTGGGCCTTGCCGCCGCGGTCGCGGGGATCGCTCGTCACCATCGGCGCGGCATTCATGCTGTCGTCTTTCCTGGCTTGATGACTCATAGCTTGGTGACTCATAGCTTGACGTCCATGGCAGAGCGCAGCCCGTCGCTGAGCATGTTGAAGCAGATCGACACGGTGAAGATCATCATGCCGGGCAGCACCGTCACCCACGGATTGACGTAGATCGCATCGCGCATGGTGTTGAGCATCAGTCCCCACTCCGGCATCGGCGGGCGCGCACCGAGACCGAGGAAGGAGAGCCCCGAGGCAAGGATCATGCTGACGCTGATCAGCGAGGTCGCGTAGACGAAGATCGGCCCCAGCACGTTGCCCAGCACGTGACGCCGAATGATGGTCAGGCTGCGTGCGCCGCTGGCTCGCGCCGCTTCGATGTAGTCGACGTTGCGCACCTGGGTGGTCACGCTCTCGGCGACCCGGGCGATGGGCGGGATGAACACCACCGTGAGCGAGAACAGCGAGTTGACCAGCCCAGCCCCCAGGGCGCCGGCCAGGGCGATGGCCAGCAGCACGGCGGGAAAGGCGTAGAACACGTCGATCACGCGCATGATCACGGTATTGGTACGCCCACCGACGAAGCCGGCGACGATGCCGATGGCGCTGCCGATGACGAAGGCGTTGATCACCGGCATCACGCCGATCAGCAGCGACAGCCGCGCACCGTGGATCAAGCGCGACAGCACGTCGCGCCCCAGCTCGTCGCTGCCCAATGGGAATCCCGGTGAGCCGATGGGCTGAAGGCGGTGCAGCATGCTGGTGCTGTAAGGACTCTGCGGCGCCAGCCAGGGGGCGAAGATCGCCATCAGCACGATGGCCAGCAGGATCAGGCCGGCGACCATGGCCACCGGGTCGCGCCGCAAGCGGGCGAATACGCTGCGCCAGTAGCCTTGCTCCGCGGGTGGTGCCGCCATGGGCGACACGGCAGTATCGAGAGTGAGCGACATGGGCGTGTCTCCTTGCGATCAGCTGCGCTGAATGCGCGGGTCCAGCCTGGCCTGGGCCAGATCGACGATGAGGTTGAGCAGCACGAAGAACAGCGCCAGCACCAGGATGGTCCCCTGCAGGATCGGCAGGTCGCGCTGGAAGATGGCGTTGTTGAGCAGAAGCCCCGTACCCGGCCAGGAGAACACCGTCTCCACCAGGATCGAGCCGCCGAGCAGGTAACCCAGCTGCAGCCCCATCACCGCCAGCGCCGTGGGCGCCACGTTCTTGACCACGTGCAGGAACACGCGCTTCTCGGCCAGCCCCTTGGCCCGCAGCGCCTCGACGAACTCATGGGCCAGGATCTCGGCCACCATGGCACGCACGGTGCGGGTCACCACCCCCATGGGGATCACCGACAGGGTCACGGCCGGCAGGATCAAATGGCGCAGGTAGGCCCACTCGAAGGCCCAGTCGTTCGAGCTTCCCGGCCCCGCCCCGGAGGAGGGCAGCCAATTGAGCTCCACCGAGAACACGATCACCAGCAGCATGCCCAGCCAGTAATGGGGCACGCTGACCCCGCCCACGGCAAAACCGGTGACGAGACGGTCGAGCAGCGAACCCTGCCAGTAGCCGGCCAACAGGCCGAAGGTGCACCCCAGGGTGAAGCCGATCAGAGAGGCCGCCAGGGCCAGCAGCAGGGTGTTCTTGAGCGCGGCGAACACCTCCGTGGTAACCGCCCGCCCGTTGGCCGCCGACAGCCCCAGGTCGCCCTGCAACGCACGACTCACCCACAGGGCAAACTGCTCGGGCAGCGGACGATCGAAGCCGTAGGCGCGCTCCACCATGGCCACCACCTCACGCGGGGCATCGGCCGACACCACCGCATCCATGGGATCGCCAGGCGAAAGGTGCACCAGCGAGAAGCAGAAGAAGCTCACCGCCAGGGTGATCGGCACCACATAGAGAATGCGCTTGAGGAAATAGGTACTCATCTTGCCTCCAGGCCGGCGGCGGCAGGCAAACTCTCACCTGCCGCCGCTGCGACTCACTCCTCGATGTAGACCGGGGTCAGGTCCTGGAACCAGTTCTTGGCCTGGACGAAGCCCTTGACCCGCGGCTGCATGGCGCGGGGACCCACGTCATGGGCCACCCACAGCCAGGCGGCGTCGTCGACCATGCGGGTGTGGAACTCGGCCAGAATGGCGTCCTGCGCCTCCTGATCGAAGGTCACCCGTGCCTCATCGAGTAGGCGGTCGTACTCGGGGTCGTCCATGTAGCCCCAGTTGAAGCCGTTGGGCGGCGCCATGCTCGAATGCATGAAGCGATAGAAGGCGGCGAACGGATCGAGCCAGCCGAAGGTGATGTTGGTGGCATGGGCGCCGCGGCTGCTCGGGTCTTCCGCACCGCGCCGCCAGTTGGGGAACAGCGACTCCCAGTCGAGCACCTCGAAGTCGAGGGCGATGCCGACCTCGGCCAGGTTCTGCTGGATGTACTCGTTCATGGCCAGGGGCTGCATCTGGCCGGAACCGGAGGTGGAGATCAGCACCTTGATCTCAACCGGGTTGTCCGGGCCATAGCCGCTCTCCGCCAGCAGGCGCATGGCCTCCTCCGGGTCGTAGCGGGTCTCGAACTCGGGCTCGCCGTACCAGGGGTGATCCGGCGTGACGATACCCGCCGCGGGCACCATCAGACCGCCCAGCAGGGCCTCGAGCCCCTCCCGGTCCACCGCCAGGTTGGCCGCCTTGCGCACGTTGATGTCACGCCACGGGCTGCCCTCGAGCATGGAGAACTGGTAGGGCCAGGTGTGCGGATAGGGGTTGCTGGTGATGGTCATGCCCCGGGATTGCATGCGCGGAATCGCGTCGGGTGCCGGGGTCTCGATCCAGTCGACCTGGTCCGACAGCAGCGCCGAGGTGCGGGTGCTCGACTCGGGCATGGGGATCAGCTCGATACGCTCGATGCGCGGTACGCGGTCGGCGTCCCAGTAATCGGCGTTGGGTTCGAGCACGGCCCGCTCCCGCGGCACCAGACGCGTCAACCGGAACGGCCCGGTACCGGAAGGCTCGCGGGCGAAGGCATCCCAGTCGCCGCCGAGCGCCTCCCACTGCGTCGGGCTCGAGAAGAGCAGGAAGGTGAGCTGATACGGGAACCAGGCGTCCGCCTCCCGCGTGGTGAAGCGGATGGTATGGTCATCGACCTTCTCGTACTGGTCCATGGCCGGAATGCGGCCGCGCACGTTGCCCGCCTGACGAGCGTCGAACTGCGGCGAGTCCTCATCGTAGACTTTGTCGAGGTTCCAGATCGCGGCGTCGGCGTTCCACTCGCTGCCATCATGGAAACTCACGCCCTGGCGCAGGGTGAAAGTCCACACCCTCGTATCCTCCTCGTCGACCTCCCAGGACTCGGCCAGGCCGGGGGTCAAGCCGCTGATCTCATCGGCAGACGAAAGATCCCAGTTGATGAGCGCGTCGTAGACCGTATAGCCCAGGAAGCGATAACCCTCGAAGCCGCTATCAGGCTGGCCGGTGGTCAACGGAATGTCCGAGGCGGTCATGGCGATGCGCAGCACCTGACCGTCGGCCATGGCCGGCATGGAGAGTACCGTCAGACTGACGGTGACCGCTGCCGCACGGCGAGCCTGGCGCAGGGCTGCTGCGATTTTTTTGTATACCATTTTTCACGCTCCCCCTCTTCTTGGTCGAAATGCCGGGCATCGTCGATGCTCAGCTCATCCTGACCAATGCAATTACGAGGCCAAAGGAGGCGATATCGGCGGAAGAATACGAAGGTGCGCAGAAATCAAAAATACAAGCTACTGAAATTTAGTATACAAACATGGTGATGGAAATTTTCCGCTCGTTCGGGAGAACACGGCAAAACACCGTGCTGCGATCAAGCACGGTGCTGACAGGCAAGGAATGAGAGCATAGGGGCGCACCGAGTCGGTGCAGGCAAAATAACGAGACGCACCGGCAACGTGCATCAAAGATTGAATATCTGGTGCAGGTCGGGTGCCTCCTGCTCCTCCTCGATGATCGACAGCGAGGCCGCGATGGCCTTCAAGTGGCGTCCCATGAAGGCGGTAGCCCGCTCGCCATCGCCCGCTTCGAGAAAGCCGATGAGATCGTCGTGGTCGTGGGACTCGCAGCCCAGGTGCCCCGAGCTGCCGTAGACGGCGAGAATCAAGGAAGAGCGCGAGCATAGCTGGCCGACGAAGGCCGCCAGGGTGGCATTGCCCGACAGCTGGGCCAGACGCTCGTGGAAGGCGGCGGAGAGCTTGATCGCGCGGCTCTGCTCGCCCGACTTGAGCGCCTCGCGCTCACGCCGGGCCATGTCGCGCAGTTCGCGCACGTCGTCGGGTTTGATGCGACGGGCGACCTCCGGCATCAGACCGCACTCCACCATCTGACGGGCATCGAACACGTCCTTGGCTTCCTCGGCGGTGGGCCGGGTGACGCTGGCACCGCGACGTGGCGTGAGGGTCACCAGCTGCTCCAGGGCCAGGCGCTGGAGAATCTTGCGCACTCCGGTACGGCTGATGCCGAACACCTCGGCCAGGGCATCCTCGCGCAGGCGCGCTCCGGGCTTCAGGCGGTGCTCGATGATGGCATCGCTGATGGTGCGATAGATCGCCTCGTGGCGCTCCGCCCCGTCGCCGTTCTTGCCCAGGCGCCGAGGTTTGGCCCCGCCCGGCTCGCCGGCATCGGTCACGCCCTGCCGCTGGTTCATGATCACCCTCCTCGCAGCCCATTCTTGGTTGCCATTGTATACGTATCTTCCTGGAAGTATCGAACCGACGGCAACGCCCCCGGCACCGCAAGCGAGCGGCCCGGGGGCGCACACGGGTAGCGCTCAGGGCTACTCCGACCAGGCGGCGATCACCTCGCGCTCCTCGTCGGTCATCCCGGTCATGTTCCCGAGCGGCATGTACTTGCTGGCCACCACCTGCTGGATCTGGTTCTTCTGGCGCAGGATCTGGTCCCAGTTGTCATAGGCCACGCCGGCCGGGGGTGAGGCAAAGCCGGGCTGCGTCGGCTCCCGCGAATGGCAGGCGACACAGTGCTGGTCGATCATGGCATGCACCTCCTCCTGGCTGGGCGCTTCGGCCGTACCGTTGGCGGCAGTGGTCGCCCCACCCGGCATCGCCAGCCAGAACGCCACCAGGATCAGCGCCGTCCCGGCCGCCGGATAGGCCGGCTGGATCTTGCCCGCATGCATCAGCACGAAGAACTGGCGAATCAGCGCGCCGGCGAAGATGAACAGCGCCATCAGCACCCAGGCGTATTCGTGGTTGTAGACGAAGGAGTAGTGGTTGCTGATCATCAGCAGCACCACCGGCAGGGTGAAGTAGGTGTTATGTACCGAACGCTGCTTGCCGCGCTTCCCGTCGAGCGGATTGGGCTGCTCGCCGGCCTTCATCGCGTTGACCATTCGCCGCTGGCCGGGAATGATCCAGAAGAAAACATTGGCCGACATGGCAGTGGCCATCACCGCCCCGGTCAGCAGGAAGGCCGCGCGGCCGGAGAACATCTGCACGCTGAGATAGGCCACCACGATCATCAGCACGGCGACCGCAAGGCTGAGGATACCGTCCCGCTCCATGTTGGGGCTGATGCGCTTGCACATCTCGTTGTAGACCACCCAACCCGCCAGCAGGAACGCCAGCGCCAGCACGTTGGCCTGCCAGCCGCTCATGTTGGCGGCCCACTCCCAGTTGCTCTCGGGATTGACCAGATAGAATCCCGGATTGGTCATGTACATCAGCACGAACAGGGCGAAGCCCGACAGCCAGGTGGTGTAGGACTTCCAGAACGACCAGTGCAGGTCCTCGGGCAACTTGGCGGGTGCGGTGGCATATTTCTGGTTATGGTAGAAGCCGCCCCCATGCACGGCCCACATCTCGCCGAAGACGCCCTTCTCACGATCCTCGGCGGCCTTGGGCTTGCGCAGGCCATTGTCCAGCATGACGAAATAGATCGACTCGCCGATCCAGGCGATGGCCGCGATGACGTGCAGCCAGCGCAGCATGAAATTGACGAATTCGAGTAGGTAAGCTTGCATCTGAAGGGTCTCGGTCGGTGTTGTTGTTCAGGGGCCCGGGGGCATCGCAGCCTGTCGTTAACTACCGCGGTAAGTGGAATAACCGTACGGTGAAAGCAACAGCGGCACATGATAGTGCTGGCTGGCATCGGCCACGCCGAAGCGCAGCGGGATGACATCCAGGAAGCGCGGCTCGTCGGCCTGAACGCCCTGCTGACGCAGGTAGTCGCCGGCGTGGAAGACCAGCTCGTATTCGCCGGCCTGGAAGTCGTCGCCCTCGAGAATGGGCGCATCGCAACGGCCGTCGTCGTTAGTGGTGACCGTCTTGAGCGGCGTACGCTCGCCGCCGGACAGCCGAAAGACCTCGATACGGATGCCCTCGCCGGGGCGGCCCTGGGCGGTGTCCAGAACGTGGGTGGTGAGTCGTCCCATTGCATTACTCCCTTTTCGTTGGCCCGAGAGTCGTGGAGCGGGTCCGGGCTGGTCAGTGCTGGGCGGACGCAAGGACCGCCATCGTTATGAAGACAGTTTTAGCTCTTTTGGTAGTACATTTCAAAATTTTTTTGTATACACTTTTACAAGGCACGGCCCGACAAGCATCCTGACTACGGAGACCACCATGACAGACACCTTTCTGGAACCACGCCCCAGCACGCTGACACGCGACGAATTCGTTTCCCGCTTCGGCGACATCTACGAACACTCGCCCTGGGTGGCAGAGCTGACCTGGGAGCGCGGGCTGCAGCCGGACCAGGACACGCCGGCCGGGCTGGCGGAAGCCATGGGGCAAACGCTGCGTGAGGCTTCCGAGGAGCGCCAGCTGGAAGTCATCCGCGCCCACCCCGACCTGGCCGGCAAGGCCGCCATTGCCGGAGAACTGACGGACGACTCGACCCGTGAGCAGGCCGGCGCCGGGCTGGACCAGTGCACGCCGGAAGAGATGGAACGCTTCGAGCGGTTCAACGGCGCCTACAAGGAGAAGTTCGGCTTTCCCTTCATCATGGCCGTGAAGGGCAGCAACCGGCATGCCATTCTCGCCGCCTTCGAGACCCGCCTGGAGAACACGCCCGCCGAAGAGCGGCGCACCGCCGTCGAACAGATCAACCGCATCGCCCGCTTCCGCCTGGACGACCGCGCGTCACGGCCGTGACCGCCAATGACAGCGCCGGCCCGTTCGGCGCTGTCTCTCTGCCCTCTCCTTTACTCTCTCCTCTTATTCTCTCCGCCTTCTCTCTCCGCTTCCCTTTCTTTCCTTTTTCCTTCTGCTGCTCCTTAGCTGCCTAGCCTGGAAACATGACCAAACGGTCAGAACAATATGTGTAATCCATTGATATAAAATAAATTTCTAAAAAGGTGGACAAAAATAACTGGAAATTGTCTTTTAAAGATCTATCGATTGTGTACATTAATTTCGGAATGTGGTGCACAGATGTGCACCACTCAGACAACAACAACCGAGAGCCTGACCATGACCGATGCTGGACCCTCTCCTCAGCCAACCAAGCCCTCTCGCACCGTCAATCAGAACCCGGATGCCATGCCGCCGCTGGGCAAGGCGATTCCGCTGGGCATCCAACACATCATGGCGATGTTCGCCGGCAACGTGACGCCGCCGATCATCATCGCCGGCGTCATCGGCGCCACTACCGGCGAGCAGATCTTCCTGATTCAGGTCGCCCTGTTCGTGGCGGGGATCGCCACCCTGATCCAAACCATCGGCATGGGTCCCATCGGCGCCCGCCTGCCCATCGTCCAGGGCACCAGTTTCGGCTTCCTGCCGGTGGCGCTGCCCCTGGCCGGCACCTTCGGCCTACCCGCCGTGCTGGGCGCCTCCCTGGTGGCCGGCTTCCTGCAGGTGGGGCTGGGGGCCTTTCTGAAGAAGATTCGTCACTGGTTCTCGCCGGTGGTGACCGGCATCGTGGTGCTGCTGATCGGCATCACCCTGATGCCGGTGGGCCTCAACTATGCCGCTGGCGGTGTCGGCGCCGATGACTTCGCCTCACCCACCAACCTGGGTCTGGCGCTTTTCGTGCTGGTGGTGACCATCATCGTTCACCAGTTCGGCCGTGGCTTCCTCAAGGCCGCTTCCATCCTGGTGGGCCTGGTGAGCGGTTATCTGGTGGCCATCGCACTGGGCATGGTCGACTTCTCCAGCGTCGCCAATGCCGCCTGGTTCTCCATTCCCAGGCCGTTGCAGTACGGCATGGAGTTCCAGCTGACCGCGATCATCGGCATGACCCTGATCATGTTCGTGGTGGGCCTGGAAACCATCGGCAACATCTCCGCCATTACCATCGGCGGCGCCGGTCGTCAGGCCAAGGACCGCGAACTCTCCGGCGGCGTGATGGCCGATGGCGTGGCCACCTCCTTCGCCGCGGTGTTCAACACGCTGCCCAATACCGCCTATGCCCAGAACGTGGGCCTGATCACCCTGACCGGCGTGGTCAGCCGTCACGTGGTGACCATCGGCGGCATCCTGCTGATCTGCATGGGCCTGTTCCCCAAGCTGGGCGGCCTGGTCGCGGCCATGCCCCATGCCGTGCTGGGCGGCGCCGGGGTGGTGATGTTCGGCATGATTGCCTCGGCGGGACTCAAAATCATCCAGGAGTGCGAGCTCAACCAGCGCGCCATGCTGATCATCGCCGTGGCCATGAGCCTGGGCATCGGCCTGCCGGCGGTGGAAGCCATCGCCGAGACCATGCCCGGCCAGGCCGGCCTGCTGCTGAAGTCGGGCCTGGTCCCGGCGGCACTCGCCGCGCTGTTGCTGGACGCCGTGCTGCCGGGCAAGCCGCAGCGAAAAGCGCCTGAGGAAGTCACAGCCAAAGGCGAAGAGGCAAGCTCCACCCCCTGAACGAAGGGGTCGGTCAGACAGGTTCCGACCGGCCCTACCCGCCCGTGCCCCTCCGCACTTCTCCTGCCGCCGCGCCCGACCGATGGGCAGGTGGCATCTACACTGGTGACACCACCACCAATGCGGAGGATGCGACATGTTTCGTGACCGCCTGGACGCCGCCGAGCATCTCGCCGAGCGACTCTCCCATCTCAAGGGCTCCAACCCTCTCGTGTTGGCCATTCCTCGCGGTGGAGTACCCATGGGGCGCTATCTGGCCGACGCCTTGGAAGGTGAGCTCGACGTGGTGCTGGTGCGCAAGCTGCGCGCGCCGGGCAACCCTGAGTTCGCCATTGGGGCCATCAGCGAGGATGGCACCATGAAACTCGACGAGGCGGCGGCGCACTATTCGCAAGCAGCCATCGAGCGTGAAGCCGAGCAGCAGCGCACGCTGCTGCAACAGCGGCGCCAGCGATACGCTCCGGTGCGCCCGCCGATTGCACCGGAAGGCCGAACGGTGGTGATCGTGGATGACGGTAGCGCCACGGGTGCCACCATGGAGGCGGCCCTGAAGACCCTGCAAGGCCGAGCCGAGCGCCTGATTGCCGCGCTCGGTGTCGCCTCGACTAGCGCCTTCGACAGGCTGGCGGCGGTGGCCGACGAAGTGGTTTGCCTGGAAGTGCCGTCACGCTTCATGGCGGTCGGACAGTTCTATGTCGACTTCGGCCAGGTCGAGGAAGAGGAAGTGATGGAGCTGCTCGAGGAGTGAGTGAGGCCAGCGTACGAAAAAAAGGCCGCCGCCCTGATGGGCGGCGGCCTCTCTCGATGCCGGCGGCGACTTACTTGGTCGCGGCGCTGGCGGCCTTGGCGTTCTGCTCTGCCAGCTGCTGGCCCTTCTGCAGGAACTCCTGGCTCAGGTCGACCACCTTCTTGGTGTCGCCCTGCAGACGCTCACCCAGCTCCTTGGCAGCTTTCTGCTGGGTGTCGAGAACCTGCTTGAGGCTATCGGAGTCCTTGACGTCGATCCAGGCACGGGCCTGGGCCAGGCTGAGGTCGGAGTAGCTACGGAAGGCTTCCATCTGGGCCGACAGCAGCTTCTCGTAGTATTCCAGCGTCAGCGAGCCATAGGCACGCGCCGGGGTGATGAACAGGCTTTCGAACTGTTGGGTCGCCTTGTCTTGGGTCTTGCTCATGAGACACCTCCTACGTTGCGTTGCCAAGGCAGGAATGAGCCTTGTTGCAGTGCAACATAGCAGCTCGTTTTGTGCAGTGCAACATTTTTTGCTTGCCAAGTACTCCCTAGAGCGACCTCAACGATAGGCGCCTTCGATGTCGGTTACTCTCATGGCCTTTCGCCCCAGGCCGTCGTGCAGGTCCAGCATTCGCTCGACCCACCCGTAGACTGGATCGGCATTCGATACCAAGTCGGCGCTGGACACCACCCGCGCCCACATGAAGGCGCCGAATACCAGGTAGTCAGCGGCGGCCGGCGACTGGCCATCGATAAAGTCAGCGTCGTTCAAGCAGCCTCGCAGCGGCTCGAGCGCAGCATCCAATTTGGCCAGCCCCTTGGCCGGCGAATGGAACTCCTCCAACGTGCGACCGAAGCGCTTTTCCCGCGTCTCGCGGAAATAGTCACGATCCCGGGGAGCGATCGCATTGAGCAGATCCATGACGATGGTCTGCATGATCGCCGGCTGCAGGGCACGCTCGGCATAGTGCTTGAAGAAGCGCGCCCGAGCCTCGGCGACACCCTCTCCCAGCAGCGGCCCCTCAGGGTAGGCGTCATCGAGATAGCGCAGGATCGCATAGCTGTCGGTGACCGTCGTCTCACCGTCGACGAGTACCGGCACCTTGTCGTAGTCGGCAAAGGCCAGGGCCGCCTTGTCGGTGAAGTGCCAGGCCCGCGTCTCGAAATCGAGCCGCTTATGTGCCAGCGCATAGCGTACGCGCCAGCAATAAGGGGAGAAGCGAAGTCCTTCATCGATACCGCAGAGATCGTAGAGAACCCGTGCCATGCCGCCTCCGATGGATGTGTTTTGTCGTTCTCGGATGTTTCGCCGTTCTCGGATATTGCCAGCCTTGCCCCTGGGATGCCAATCGAGCCGGGCTCGACTACGCTGGAAGCGGAAGCCTGTCCATTAGTCTAATAACGAATTCATCCCCGGCGGCTATCGGAACCCGCTACTCAGGCACATACATATGTTTTCATTGAGAAAAAAATCCTAATTTTAATTTTCGCACCGCACCATAGATTGGTAAGACCAATGATCCATGGATGGCAACTTGCGCTCGCTCTTCGTATCGTTGCCTCCCTTGCCGTCGAAGACTCGGCAGTGGCCTTGTCGGGTATCGCTTGCCCGACAGCTCTAACAAGGAGAAATCCGAGGAAACGTCATGACCGATACGACCCTAGCGCTACTAGCCTTCACGCCGCTGATACTTGCCGGCGTGCTGCTCATCGGCTTTCGCATGGCGGCCAAGACGGCCATGCCGATCGTCTACCTGGTCACGGCCGTCATCGCCCTGTTCGCCTGGGAGATGAGCTTCAATCGGGTCCTGGCCTCGACCTTTCAGGGCCTGATACTCACCGCCTCGATCCTGTGGATCATCTTCGGCGCCATCCTGCTGCTCAATACCCTGAAGCACTCGGGCGGCATCACGGCGATCCGTAACGGTTTCTCGGGCATCAGCCCCGACCGCCGCGTACAGGCGATCATCGTCGCCTGGCTGTTCGGCTGCTTCATCGAGGGCGCCTCGGGCTTCGGCACGCCCGCGGCCGTGGCCGCACCACTGATGGTAGCGCTCGGCTTCCCCGCGTTGGCCGCCGTCGTGGTCGGCATGATGATCCAGTCTACACCGGTCTCCTTCGGTGCTGTGGGCACGCCCATCGTGGTAGGCGTCACCGGCGGCATCAACCAGAGTGCCATCACCGAGCAGTTGGAAGCCGGCGGCTATACCTGGCTGGAGTACTTCCGGCTGATTGCGGCGGAAGTGGCTATCGTCCACGGCATCATCGGCATCCTGATGCCGCTGATCATGGTCGTGATCATGGTCAAGTTCTTCGGCGCCAACAAATCGTGGAAAGAGGGGCTCTCGATCACCCCCTTCGCCCTGTTTGCCGGGGTCGCCTTCGTGGTGCCCTACATGCTGGCAGGCGTGCTGCTGGGGCCGGAATTCCCGTCGATGATCGGTGCCATGGTCGGCCTGGCCATCGTGGTTCCCGCCGCCCGTCGCGGCTTCCTGATTCCGAAGGATACCTGGGACTTCCCCGAGCGCAGCAGTTGGCCCGACAACTGGATCGGCAAGATCGAGATCAAGATCGACGACATCGCCGGCAAGACCCCGCTCTCCACCTGGATGGGCTGGCTCCCCTACGTGCTGCTGGCTGTGTTCCTGGTCGCTTCGCGCACCATCGAGCCGCTGCGCGAAGCACTCAATGCCTGGACCTTCGGCTGGAACAACATCCTGGGCGAAGCCGGCGTCTCGGGCAGCCTTGCCCCGCTCTACCTGCCCGGCGGCATCCTGCTGATGGTAGTGCTGGTCACCGCCGTGATCCACCGCATGCGTGCCGGTGAGCTCAAGGCGGCTTTCGGCGAGTCATCGCGCACCATCTTCGGCGCCGGCTTCGTGCTGATCTTCACCATCCCGATGGTGCGTATTCTGATCAACTCCGGGGTCAATGCCGGCGATCTGGTCTCCATGCCGGTGGCCATGGCTCAGTTCGTGGCCGACGGGGTGGGCGACGTCTATCCCTTCTTCGCCCCCGCCGTGGGTGGCCTGGGGGCCTTCATCGCCGGCTCCAACACAGCGGCGAACCTGATGCTGGCCGAGTTTCAATTCAACGTTGCCCAGCAGCTCGGTCTCTCCACTGCCTTCATGGTGGCGCTGCAGGCCGTGGGTGCCGCAGCGGGCAACATGATCGCCATCCACAACGTGGTGGCGGCATCGGCCACCGTCGGCCTGCTCGGCCGTGAAGGCGAGACCATCCGCAAGACCATTCTGCCTACGCTCTACTACCTGGTGTTCGCCGGGGCGATCGCCATGATCGGCTTCTACGTGCTCAACGTCAGCGACCCGCTGATGGAAGTGGGCGCCACGGAGCCTGCAATCGTCGAGCAGATGGAGCAGGAGCCTGCGGAAGCGGCGGAACCGGACGAGGAAGCGGACGAGGAAGTGGAGCAGGAGGCGCCAGACGAGGCTGAGCCGGAGCCCTTCGAAGAGGCGGAGCTGGAAGACTGATCCGACCTGATCTTGCCCGCAAGCTTGCGCCCCCATGGCATTGCCATGGGGGCTTTTTTTCACGCCAGCGCCCGCTCCAGCAGCCGTGCCACGTGAATCGCCTCGCGGCCGCTGCCGTCGCGGATCTGGTGGCGACAGCTGGTGCCGTCGGCCACCAGTACGGTGTCGTCGTCGGCCTCGCGGATCGCCGGCAGCAGCGCCAGTTCGGCCATCTGCAGCGAGGCGTCGTAGTGCTCCGCCTCGTAGCCGAAGCTGCCCGCCATGCCGCAGCAGGAGGAGTCGACGGTCTCGACCGCGAGCTCGGGAATCCAGGACAGCACCTGCTCCACCGGACGCAGCGCGTCGAAGGCTTTCTGGTGGCAATGGCCGTGCAGCAGCGCACGCCCGGGCAGCGGCTTGAGGTCGAGCGAAAGCTCGCCCGACTGTCGCGCCTTGACCAGAAACTCCTCGAACAGCATCGCGGCATCCGCCAGGGCCCGCGCCTGTTCACCGAAGCCGTACTGCAGGAACTCGTCGCGCATGCCGAGCAGGCAGGAGGGTTCGAGCCCGACGACGGCTACGCCGCGCTCGACATGAGGCATCAGGGCGTCGAGCGTGCGCCTGGCCTCGGCTTTCGCCTTGTCGAACTGACCGGACGAGAGGTAGGTACGGCCGCAGCACAGCGGCCGCTCCCCCGGCTTGAGGTTGAGGTGAACGCGATAGCCGGCCGCCTCCAGCACCCGCTTGGCGGCCCGAGCGTTGTCGCTCTCCATGTAGTTGTTGAAGGTGTCGACGAACAGGACCACCTCGCCGGCAGCCAGGGCCGGCGTACCGTGGTATTCGCCAAGGAAATCTCCGGTAAAGGCCGGGAAACGGCGCTGCGGGGCGAAGCCCAGCGCCTGCTTCAGCGGACGCGCCAGGAAGTCCAAACGCTCCACTGCGCCCAGCAGACCCGCGAACCGTTTCGCCCACGGGGCGTAGCGCGGCATCTCGCCGATCAAACGATCGCGCAGGGCGATCCCCTTAGCGCGCACCCGGGCGGCACGCGCCTCGATCTTGAACTTGGCCATGTCGACGCCGGTGGGACAGTCGCGCTTGCAGCCCTTGCAGGAGACGCACAAATCGAGCGCCTCCTTGACCGCTTCGTCGGCCAGCCCCTGCTCGCCGAGCTGCCCGGAGAGCACCAGACGCAGGGTGTTGGCCCTGCCCCGGGTCAGGTGCTGCTCGTCCCGAGTGACACGGTAGCTGGGGCACATGGTGCCGGCGTCGAACTTGCGGCAGTGGCCGTTGTTGTTGCACATCTCCACCGCCATCGCCAGGCCATGGGTGGCGTCGCCGGCGCTGCCGGGCTCGCCCAGCTCGCCGGTGAGCGGGTCGCGGGTGACGTTCCAGGCCGACCAGTCGAACAGCGGCGTGAGCGGAATGCGCTGATAGCGGGTGGGAAAGCGGAAATAGCGCTCGTCGTCCATCTTCGGCGTATCGACGATCTTGCCCGGGTTGAGCAGGTTCTGCGGATCGAAGGCGCCCTTGATCGCCCGGAAGGCGTCGTTGAGGGTTTCGCCGAACTGCCAGGCCACCCACTCGCCACGGCACAGGCCGTCGCCGTGCTCGCCGGAGTAGGCCCCCTTGTATTGGCGCACCAGGGCGGAAGCCTCCTCGGCGATCTCACGCATCTTGCGCGCCCCGCCCCGGCGCATGTCGAGGATAGGCCGCACGTGCAGCGTGCCGACGCTGGCGTGGGCATACCAGGTGCCCTCGGTACCGTAGCGATGAAACACCTCGGTGAGCCGGTCGGTGTACTCGGCCAGATGTTCGAGGGGCACCGCGCAGTCCTCGATGAAGGAGACCGGCTTGCCGTCCCCCTTCATGCTCATCATGATGTTGAGACCGGCCTTGCGCACGTTCCACAGCGCCGCCTGCTCGGCGGCGTCGGGCATCTCCACCACGCTGCCGGGCAGGCCCAGATCGGCCATCAGCTCGGTGAGACGTTTGAGCGAGGCGAGCTGGGCCTGCCGCTCCTCACCGGCGAACTCCACCAGCAGCACCGCTTGGGGCTGGCCGATCAGCGCTTTCTCGATCACCGGGCGGAACGCCGGGTTCTCCAGCGACAGGTCGATCATGGTGCGATCGACCAGCTCCACCGCAGTGGGGTCGAGGGTGACGATGTGCTGGGTGAAATCCATCGCCTGGTAGAAAGTGGGGAAGTTGACCACGCCGAGCACCTTGTGCGCCGGTAGCGGCGAGAGCCGCAGCTTGATGCGTCGGCTCACCCCCAGGGTGCCCTCGGAGCCCACCAGCAGGTGGGCCAGATTGACGCGCCCCTGCGGGTCATAGGGCTTGGGATTCTGGCAGTCGAAGAGGTCCAAGTTGTAGCCGCCGACCCGACGCAGCACCTTGGGGAAGTGCTCGCGGATCTCGGCGGACACCCCCTCGGCAATGGCCTGGACCCGTTCGGCCAGTTGACGCTCGCGCCCCTTGAGCGGCAGCTCGTCGAAGAAGCCGAAGCGGCCCTCGCTGCCGTCGGCCAGCCAGGCCTCGACACCCAACACGTTGTGCACCATGTTGCCGTAGCGGATCGAGCGCGAGCCGCAGGAGTTGTTGCCGGCCATCCCCCCCAGGGTGCACTGGGCGCTGGTGGAAACGTCTACCGGATACCAGAGCCCGTGGGGCTTGAGCCAGGCATTGAGATGATCGAGCACAATGCCCGGCTCGACCACCACGGTACGCGCCTCGCGGTCGAACTCGACGATTTCCCTGAGCCAGCGGGTAGTGTCGATCACCAGCGCCTCGCCCACCGTCTGGCCGCACTGACTGGTACCGGCGCCCCGCGCCAGGATCGGTACCCGCGCATCGCGGGCGGCCTCCAGCACCGTCGTCAGATCGCGCTGGTGGCGCGGAATCACCACGCCCAGCGGCATCACCTGGTAGATAGAGGCATCGGTGGAGTAGCGACCGCGCGCGGCGTGGTCGAACAGTACCTCGCCCTCCATCTCCCGGGACAGCCGGGCCGCCAGTTCGGTGACCGGCTTGACCCGCGCATCCGGGGCAACGCTCTTGTCCGTCAGAGACGTCATCGTCCTTCCTCAGCGGTTGCAGGGAATCTCGACCTTCAGCGGGCGGTCGGCAGCGGGTTGTCCGCGAAGTATTCGAGCGCCGCCACCACACCGCTGCCGGCAAGGGGCACGCCGCAGAGCTTCATGCCGGCCTCGCAGCCGCCGAGGGTGGCGATCAGCGTCAGGTCGTTGCAGTCGCCCAGGTGGCCGATGCGGAACATCTTGCCCTTGGCCTTGCCGAGCCCCATGCCCAGCGACAGATCGAAGCGCTCATAGATGATCTTGCGCACGGCGTCGGCATCGATCCCTTGCGGCATCACCACCCCGGTGAGCACCGGCGAGTAGAGCGCCGGATCCTGGCACTGGATCTCCAGGCCCCAAGCCTCGACCGCCGTGCGCACCCCGGCGGCCCAGCGCTGATGGCGAGCGAATACGTGGTCGAGCCCCTCGTCGAGCAGCATGTCCAGCGCCTCGTTGAGGCCGTAGAGCAGGTTGGTGCTGGGGGTGTAGGGCCAGTAGCCGTTCTGGTTGGCCTCGAGAATCTCGTCCCATGCCCAGAAGCTCCTGGGCATTGTCGATTCGCGGCTGGCCGCGATGGCCTTGCCGGAAAGGGCGTTGAAGCTGATGCCCGGTGGCAGCATCAGTCCCTTCTGGGAGCCGGAGATGGTCACGTCGACGCCCCACTCGTCATGCCGGTAGTCGGCACTGGCGAGCCCCGAGATGGTATCCACCAGCAGCAGTGCCGGATGGCCGGCGGCATCGATGGCGCGACGCACCGCGGCGATATCGCTGGTCACGCCGGTAGAGGTCTCGTTGTGCACCACGCAGACCGCCTTGAGCCGATGCTCGGTATCCTCCCGCAGACGTGCCTCGATCATGTCGGCCTGAATGCCCTGGCGCCAGCCTTCATAGCCCGGCAGCCCGATGAACTCGGGCTCGAGCTGCAGGCGAAGTGCCATCTTGTGCCACAAAGCGGCAAAATGGCCGGTCTCGAACATCAGCACCCGGTCGCCGGGGGAGAGAACGTTGGCGAGTGCCGCCTCCCAGGCGCCGGTCCCCGAGGCCGGATAGATCATGACCGGCCCTGCGGTCTTGAACACCTGCTTGAGCTTGGTCAGCAGCTCCAGGCCCAGGGCGCCGAACTCCGGGCCGCGATGGTCGATGGTGGGCAGGCTCATGGCCCGCAGAATGCGATCCGGCACCGGTGACGGCCCGGGGATCTGCAGGAAGTGGCGGCCCGATGGGTGGAAGTCGAGGTTCAGCATCACAAGTGCTCCATGGTTGATCGTTGTCATTGGCCGCAGGCAGCCTGGCCATTGGATGCCACCCGGCTAGCGGTAAAAAAATTCCACCAACGCCATCGGAATGGCCGGGATGTAGGTCACCAGCAGCAGAATGAAGAGCAGCACGGAGATGAAACCGAGGTTCGAACGGGTCACCGACCACACATCCGTCTTGGCGATCGAGCAGGCCGTGATCAGCACGCTCGCCACCGGCGGGGTCTGCTGGCCGATGGCCAGGTTGAGACATACCACCAGGCCGAAGTGGACCGGATCGATGCCCGCCGCGCCGACCAGCGGCATGACGATGGGTACCACCAGGATGATCGCCGCCGCCGAGTGCAGGAAGAGCCCGATCAGCAGGAAGAAGACGTTCAGCATCATCAGAATGGCGTACTTGTTGTCGGTCAGGCTGAGCACCGCCTGGGCCAGCTGCTGGGGCATGCGCATCTCGGTCAGGAACACCCCGATCAACGCCGAAGCCGCCACCAGCAGCATCACCACGGCGGTCTGCTGGCCGCCATCGACGATGGCCTTGTACAGGGTACGCAGATCCAGCTCGCGGTAGATCACGGCGCTGATGAAGATCGCCGCCGCCACCGCCAAGCCGGCCCCTTCGGTGGCCGTCACGAAACCGCCGAAGATGGAGCCGAGGATGATGATCGGCAGGGTCAGCGCCCAACCGGCCTCCCTGGCGGTCTGTCGAACACGCTTGAACTGAAACACTTCCTCCACCGGCCAGTTGTACTTTCGCGCGTAGTAGTAGCTCAGCGCCATCAGGCCCGCGGCACCCAGCAGTCCGGGCACGATGCCGGCAACGAACAGCTGGACGATGGAGGCACCCGACATCACCCCGTAGAGGATCATCGGAATCGAGGGGGGAATGATGATCGCCAGGGATGCCGACGACGAGGTCACGGCCGCTGCGAAGGAGCTGGGATAACCGCGCTTCTTCATGGCCGGGATCAGCACCGAGCCGGTGGCGGCCACGTCGGCCACCGCCGAGCCGGAGATCTCGGCGAAGAACAGCGAGACGCCGATGTTGATCATCGCCAGCCCGCCGCGGATGAAACCGAACAGCGCCGAGGCAAAAGCGATCAGGCGCTTGGAGATGCCACCGGTGTTCATGATGGCACCGGCCAGCACGAACATCGGAATGGCCAGCAGAGGAAAACTGCTTGCCCCTTCGAACATCGTCAGGCCGATATTGGGCAGCATCTCCAGGCCTTGGAAAACCACGATGGCTACCGTCGCCACGATCGCCAATGCCACTGCGATGGGTAGCCCCATCAGGATCAGCCCCAGCAGGCCGATTATCATGAAGGGGAGCGTCATGGCAGGTCCCTCTTGGTCAGCGCATCCGCCGTGAAGCCGGCACGTGCATTGTCGCGCTCCGCCTCGGCGATAGCGTGACGAATCTCTTCCTCTTCCTGGGTCCGACCGGAGCGCACCTTGGCCAGGTGCGCCGGCATGCTGAGCAGTTGGGCGATGATGAACAGCGCCGCCCCGATGGGAATGACCGACTGGGTGAAGCTGAGCGGCACCCAGCGCAGGGTGATCAGTGCCATGCCCTGCATCACTTCGATCACCACCAGGCCAGCCCAACACAGTACGGCGAAGAAGCCGATGACCAGCGCTTCGGACAAGTAGGCGACCGGCATTCTAAACTTGACCGGCATGGCGGCCAGCACGCCATCGACGCCGATGTGGCCCCGTTTGAGCGCTGCCAGTGCCCCGGCGTAGTAGGTCAGCCACACCAGCATGATGGCGGCCACCTCGTCATACCAGGAAGGGGTACGCCAGGCGTAGCGGGTCACCACTGCGTAGAGCACCACCAGCGTGAGCGAAACCATCAGCACTACCGTGATGATCTCGAGCAGACGCTCCAGGATGCGGGAGATGCGATTCAAGGTACCCATGGCTCTCGACTCGTTCAGGAAGAGGGGTGGGCGACCCACGCCCCCTGTAAGGGCGTGGGCAGGCACTTTGCCGTTGAGGCAAGGAGGATCAGGAGCCTTCGCCAAGCTCCAGCACCCTGTCGATCAGCTCCTGAGAGCCGGGCACTTCGCGGGAGAAGGCTTCGTAGATCGCCCCGGAAGCTTCGATGAAGACCGACGTATCGACCTCGTTCACTTCGGTGTTCGCCTGGCGAATCACATCAATGAGGTCCTCGTCGAGCTGCGCGGCGTGCTCGTAGACGAACGCCTGTGTCTCCTTGGCCGCCTCGATGATGATCTCCTGCACCTCATCGGGAAGGTTGTCGAAGCGGCGCCCGGCAGTGAGGTAGGCCGGTGTATAGACGTGCCCGGTAAGGGAGAGGTAGTTCTGCACCTCCTGGAAGCGCTGTCCGGCGATCTGGGCCAGGGGGTTTTCCTGACCATCCATGACGCCGGTCTGCAGGGCCATGAATACCTCGGAAAGCGACATCGGCGAGGGCTCGGCGCCGTACTCCTCGAACATGCGTACGCGCCATACGCCCTGAGGCACCCGCAGCTTGATGCCACGCAGGTCATCCGGGGTATTGATCGCGCGGCGGTTGTTGGTGATGTGGCGGAAGCCGTTCTCCCACACGGCGAGAATGCGGTAGCCGTTCTGCTCGGCCAGAGGCGCCAGTTGCGGCCAGAACACCTCCTCCTCGACCCGCTTCATGTGCTCGCGGTCCTGGATCAGATAGGGCAGCTCGAAGAGGCCGAACTCGTCAGCCACCGAGGACATGATGGTCGAGGGCAGGGCCAGGTCGACGGTACCGAGCCGCATGCGCTGGAGCAGCTCCGAGTCGGTGCCCAACTGGCTGGAGCCGAACACCACCACCTCGTAAGGCTCCGGCAGGCGCTCGTTGACCAGCTCGGCGAAGTAGTCGGCGGAGTCGGCAAACAGCGAATCGGGGCCGCCGACGTGACCGAAGGTGATCTCGCGGGCCTGGAGGGGTGCCGAGACTAGGGCGACAGCGGCAGCAACCGCCGTGAGACGTAGGAGATACATGGCGTGTTTCCTCTTGTTCTAATGTTGGCTTTGCACTATCAGTCTTGCCATGAAACACTTACATAATGAATTCTTTATTCTAAATTCTTCATTGACAGTAGTCCTGCCATTGAACGCATGTCAAGCAGAGTGCCTCCCATGAATGGCTTCAGTCGGGCTCGAGCCCCGCGGCAAAGCCGGCCGCCCGGATACCCGCGAGAGCGGCGCTTTCGTCCTCGTCCGAAGAGGCGCCGCTGACCCCCACGGCGCCGATGACGTGCGCCTCCTCATCGAGGACCAGCACACCGCCGGCGACCGGAATGAAGTTACCGTCGGCAGCGGCAGCAACGCTGGCAAGAAAGGCAGGACGCTCGGCATTACGGCTGCCCACCACGCCGCTGGAGGCACCGTTACCGAGTGCGGCGAACGCCTTGCCACGGGCCACCGGAAAGCGCAGCGGTGCACAGCCGTCTTCACGCTCGGCGGCGACTACGTGACCGCCCCCATCCAGCACCACGACGGTGATAGGCTGCATATCCGCACTACGGCCATAGCCGAAGGCGCCGTCGATTATCATTCGCGCCTGCTGACGACCGAGCTGCACGCTACTGTGAAACACCTTGCCCGCCATAAGGCCTCCTCATGCGGTAATCGTCGTTCCGCCCGCCTCGCCCTGCTTCACTTGATCACCCCCTTGCGCCTCAGCTCCTCGCAGCGCGCCTCGTCGAGACCCAGCTCGGCCATGATCTCGTCGGTGTGCTGGGCATAGAGCGGTGCCGGACGGCGAATCTGCGGCGGCGTGCCGGAGAGCTTGCTGGCAAAGCCGATGGTCTTCATCCGACCGATGACCGGGTGCTCCATCTCCTGCACCATGCCGCGCGCCTGATAGTGCGGATCGTCCAGCGCCTGAGCGAAGTCGTTGATGGGGCCGGCGGGCACGCCCGCCTGGTCGCACTTGGCCAGCCAGGCTTCGCGGGTGTCCCGGATGAAGATCTCTTCGAGTACCGCCTCGAGCTCCTCTACGTTCTGCCCGCGCTGATAGTTGTTGATGAAGCGCGGGTCCTGCAGCAGATCGGGGCGATCGATCACCTCGTGGCAGAGCCGCTCCCAGGTGCGCTGATTGGCGCAGCCCAGCATGATGTAACCGTCGCGGACCTTGGTCGCCTGGTAGGGTGCCGATACGCGGTGACGCCAGCCGGTAGGCTCGGGCACGGTGCCTTCGGCGAAGAACGCCGCCGCCTCCCAGGTGAACCAGGGCAGGCCGCACTCGGCGATGGCCACGTCGACGTGCTGCCCTTCCCCGGAGCTCAGCTTGTGGATATAGGCAGCCAGGATCGAATAGACGGCGGTGATGCCCGCTCCGATGTCGTAGACGGCGATGCCGGTCTTCAGCGGGCGTCTCCCCGGCTCCCCGGTCATCGACATCAGCCCCGTCATGCCCTGGGCTACCAGGTCGAAGCCCCCCTTGTGGCTGTATGGGCCGGTCTGTCCATAGCCGGAGATGGAGCAGTAGATGATGCCGGGGTTGATGGCCTTGATGGTCTCGTAATCCACCTTCAGCTTCTTGGCCACGCCGGTGCGGTAGTTCTCGACGATGACGTCGGCTTCCTTGGCCAGGCGATAGAAGATCTCGCGCCCTTCTTCCTCCTTGAGGTTCAGCGAGATGCTCTTCTTGTTGCGGTTGATCTGGGCGAAACAGGTCGACTCGTCGTTGACGTAAGGTCCCATCTGGCGGCTGTCGTCGCCGCCGTTCTTCTCCACCTTGATGACGTCCGCCCCCAGGTCGCCGAGCACCATGGTGCAGTAGGGGCCGGCCATGATCTGGGAAATGTCGAGAACCTTCATTTTCATTAAGGGGAGCATGCTTGCCACCTCATTGTCATTGGGGGGTGTGCTGAGGAAAAACTCACGAAGCCGGCGCTACTCGCCGCGCCAGGCATGGGGGGTCTTGTCGACGAAGGCCTTGACGGCGCTCTTGAAGTCGCGACTGGTGTAACAGAGCGCGATCAGGTCCTCTTCGCTGCCTGCCGGTGGCCGCCGTGCCGCCAGCACACGGCTGACTCCCTCCTTGGAGGCGCGCAGCGTCAAGGGCGCAAAGCCACCCAGCCTCTCGGCCACCTGCCGGACCTCCGCTTCGATCTTCTCGGCGGCGACGACCTCGGTGACCAAACCCGCCTGCTTCGCCTCATCGGCACCGAACAGCTTGGCCAGCATCAGCACCTCCTTGGCCCTGGCGGCACCGACCAGATCGACCAGGCGCGACACGTTGGTAATGGAGACGCAGTTGCCGAGGGTCTTGGCGATGGGCACGCCGAAACGCAGATCGGGTGTGCAGTAGCGGAAATCGCAGGCCATGGCGATGGCCGCACCGCCGCCGACGCAGAACCCCTCCAGCAGCGCGATGGTGGGCTTGCCGAGCGATTCCAGGGCGCCAATGACCTCGTCGATGCGGTGCTCGTAGTCCAGCGCGTGCCGTGCCGTTTCGAAGCCGGTGAACTGCTTGATGTCGGTGCCGGCAACGAAGGCTTCACCGCCGCTGCCGCGCAGCACCACCACGTCCACCTCCGGGTCCTCGCTCAGGGCCTGGCAGTGCCGCTCGAGCGAGTCGTACATGCCCCAGGTCATGGCATTGCGCACCTTGGGGCGATTGAAGATCAGCCACGCGATGCGTCCATCCTTGATCAGTTCCAGCTCGGCCGTCGATTTCGGCTCCATTTGACCTCCTGCTTCATCAGCGGCTGGCAGCAGCCGTTAAGCCTCACCTGCCCTCTCAACCGGCGCCAGAGTCGATGTTGGCGCCTCTTTTTTGTAATTATGAACTCATAATTCATTTCATCAAGTTAGACTTTTGGCTAGCACCTGTACGAAGATGCAACCAATAAACCTGTAAAAACAATTAGGTAATGATTTCCGTATGGAAATGCAGAAAATTCGTTATGAATTCTGAATTATTGACGTTTCGAGTTTGGCTCCCTAAGTTGGAGCCATCCCTTGCATGAGCCACACCTCGGCGGCCCCACCGGCGGCAGCCCGAACGAACGACAACAAGGAGCAAACGCATGACGACGTATGTACTCGGAGAGACCCGCCCCAGCCACGACGACAGCGTATTCATCGCCCGCGAAGCGGCCGTGATCGGCGACGTAAGAATGGGCAAGGATGTCAGCATCTGGCCGGGCGCCGTGCTGCGCGGCGACAACGAGCCCATCAGCATCGGCGACAACAGCAACATTCAGGAGAATTGCGTGCTGCACACCGACCCGGGGTTCCCGCTGAGCATCGGCACCGACGTCACCATCGGCCATCTGGTGATGCTGCACGGCTGCAGCATCGGCAACGGTACCCTGATCGGCATGCAGTCCACCGTCCTCAACGGGGCGCGTATCGGCGAGAACTGCCTTATCGGTGCCGGGTCGCTGATCACCTCCAACAAGGAGTTTCCGCCCAACTCACTGATCATGGGCACGCCGGCCAAGGTGGTACGCACCCTGAGCCCGGAAGAGGTGGCCGGCCTGACCGCCAGCAGCCAGAGCTATGTGGAACGCAAGGCGCGCTTCCTGGCCGAACTGACACCGTTGGACGAATGATCGGCGGGCTGGCCGGGGACTCGTCACGACGATGAGGAGCGTTCGCTCGCCGCCTGGATGCGCCCTGCCCCCATCAGGTCGCCGGGATCGAACACCGCCTTGATGCCTGCCAGCAGGCGGCGCTCGGTGACCGTTAGGCGGTCGAGAAAGGCCGCCTGCTTGCTGCGGCCGATGCCGTGCTCGGCGCTGATGCTGCCACCGAAGCCATCCACCACCGTGAAGATCGCTCTCTCCAGGCGCTCGAACAGGGCCGGCAGCGCCTCTGCCGGCGTCTCGGCGGGTGGCAACACGTTGATATGCAGATTGCCGTCGCCGATATGGCCGTAGGCGATGACCTGCGAAGTGGGCGACAGGGCCGCGACCTCCGCCGTGGCCTGCTCAACGCACTCGGCAATCGCCGAGATCGGCACCGAGACGTCGGTGCGCAGGTGCTCGCCACGCAGCAGCTGCCCCTCTACCATGCTCTCGCGAATCGCCCACAGCTGACCGGCCTGGGCGACGCTGGAAGCCAGCACGCCGTCCAGCACCACCTCGTGCTCCATGCCCGCTTCCAGCAACCCTTCGAGCAGGCCAGGCAGGTCCACCGGTCCGGTGGCAGTCAGTTCGAGCAGCACATGGTAGGGATAAGCCTCGTCGAAGGGGTCGGCGAGCTGCGGTGCGGCCTCGAAGGCCAACTCCAGGCACAGGCGCGGCATCAGCTCGAAGGCGGAGAGCAGGTCGCTGCAGCGGCGTCTGGCCAAGGCATAGAGCCGCACAGCGGCATCCACTGAGGGTACCGCCAGCAGCGCGGTCTGCGACTGCTCGGGGCGCGGCGTCAGCTTGAGCACCGCCCCGGTGACGATGCCCAGCGTGCCTTCGCTACCCAGGAAGAGCTGCTTCAGATCGTAGCCGCGGTTGTCCTTGTGCAGCGCCTTCATGCCGTTCCAGATCTCGCCGTCGGGCAGCACCACCTCGAGACCCAACACCAGCTCGCGCATCATGCCGTAGCGCAGCACGTTGACCCCGCCGGCATTGGTGGCGATGTTGCCGCCGATCTGACAGCTGCCCTGGGCGCCCAGCGAGAGTGGAAAGAAACAGTCCGCCTCCTCGGCGGCACGCTTGACCTCCTCGAGAATGCAGCCGCCGTCCACCGCCATGGTGAAGTTGAGCGGGTCGAGTCCACGGATGCGCGTCATGCGTTCGAGGCTGATGACCACCTCGGGCGTCCGGACGTCCGGCAGCGCGCCCTTCACCAGACCGGTGTGCCCGCCCTGGGCCACCATGGCGATGCCGTGCCGGTGGCAGTAGCGCACCACCGCCGCCACCTCCTCGGTGCTCCGGGGGCGCACCACGGCCAGCGGCATGCCCAGGCGGGCACCGGCCCAGTCGCGCACGTAGCGCCCCTGGTCGGCGGCCTCGGTGATTACCCCGTTGGCTCCCAGCAGTTGGGTGAAGGCGGCGACGGCATCGTCGTGGTACGTCATGTCGGCATCTCTACTCAGAAGTCGTGAAGGTGGGTGGCGATGGGCCGCCTCATTCGGCCGTTGCCTTGTGGCCGCGCCGGCGCGCCATCACGAACAGCCGCTTGGCGAGCGGATAGAGCACGAACAGCAGGATCAACGTCAGCAGTGTGGCCGCTATCGGGCTTCTCAGAAAGATCATCGGATCGCCACGGGAGATGTCGAGCGCCTGGCGCAGGCTCGTCTCGAGACGAGGAGTGAGCACGAAAGCCAGCAGCAGCGGCGCGATCGGGTAGCGGGCGGCGGTCATGAAGAAGGCCACCACCCCGGCACCGAGCATGAACCAGACGTCGAACATGCTGTTGTTGACGCTGTAGGAGCCCACCACGCACACCACGGCGATCACCGGGATCATGATCGAGGCCGGGATCAGCAGCAGCTTGACCAGGAAAGGAATGATCGCCAGCGCCGCCAGTACCGCCATGACGTTGCCCAGGTACATGGACGAGATCAGCCCCCAGACGAAGTCGGGGTTGTTCTGGAACAGCAGCGGCCCGGGCTGCAGGCCCCACATCATCAGCCCGCCGAGCAGCACCGCCGCAGTGCCCGAGCCGGGAATGCCCAATGACAGCAGCGGCGCAAACGAGCCGGCGGCGGCGGCGTTGTTGCCCGCCTCCGAGGCCGCCACGCCCTGGATGCGCCCCTTGCCCAGCTCGGCGCCGTTGCGGCCCACCTTCTTCTCCAGCACATAGGAGAGAAAGGAGCCGGTGGTGGCCCCGGCGCCCGGTAGAATGCCCACCAGGTTGCCGAGCACCCCGGAGCGCAGCGAAACCGGCAAGATGCTGCGCGCCTCCTTGCGGTCGAGCAGGCTCTCCTTCAGCCCCAGCCGGCCGGTCAGCCCCTTGGCCGAGGGATCGACCCGGTTGACCATCATCACCAGTACCTGACTGAAGCCGAACATGCCGATCACCAGCGGAATGAAAGAGATGCCGTTGAGCAGATACATGGAGTCGAAAGTGAAGCGCGGCTGACCGAAGGCCGTGCCGATGCCGATCGTCGCCAGCATCACGCCGATGAAGGTCGAGATCAGGCCCTTGAGCGGGTTGTCCCCCAGCAGCCAGCCGATGGAGCAGAGCGCCAGCAGGATCAGCGCCGCCACCTCAGCCGGCCCGAACATGAGGCCCACGTGGGCCAGCACGGGCCCCATGAAGGTGAGCATGATGATGCCCACGGTACCGCCGATGAACGAGGAAATATTGGCGGTGAACAGGGCCTTGCCACCATGCCCCTGCTGCGACAGCGGATAGCCGTCCAGCGAGGTCACCACGGCCGGCGCATCACCGGGGATGTTGAGCAGAATGGCACTGTAGGAGCCGCCGTACATGCAGCCGTAATAGAGGGCCCCGAGCATGATGATGCCGGTGATGGGGTCCATCTGGAAGGTGAGCGGCAGCAGCAGGGCGATGCCGGTGACCGAACCGAGGCCGGGAATGGCCCCGACGATGATGCCGAGGCCGGCGCCGACCAGGGCCGCCAGGATGTTGCTGAACGTCAGCGAGGTGGCGAACCCCTGCATCAGGGACTGTAGGATATCCATACGCGACTCTTCGTTCGGTTAGGGAAACACTGCACATATGCCTGCGCGAGCGAATCGCTGCGTTGCGCGGTGCGCCTTGCGCTTCATCTCGCTCGTCGATTTGTTCAGCGTTTCCTTAGGTGAAAGGCGCCATGAGCGCGCCTTCGGGGAAAGCCACCATCAGCCACATGCCGAACAGCAGATAGATCGCACCGCCCGCACAGGCGCCGATCACCGTGGACTTGAGCCACGACTGCCGCTCGATCAGTGCCATCCACAGCACGATGAACAGCGTCATCGCCAGTACCATGCCGAACAGCGGTATGCTGGCGATGGCCAGCCCCATGGCCACGGCAGGCCATAGATTGCGCCAGCTCACGCGATCCGTCTCGAACCTGCGGCGCAGCAGCTCGTAGCCACCGAGCAGAGCGGCCCCCAGCCCCATCACCACGGGGAAGAAGCCGGCTCCGGGGCCGTTGTGCATCCATACCCCATACTTCCACCAACCGAAGCCGGCCCAGGCGAGCCCCATCACGATGATGCCCAGTGTGACCAGCGGAGAGAGCCAGGAGCGGCCCTCATGGGCCGGCTCTTGATTCACGCTTGACATAGTGTGCGCCTCTTGCGGTAGCGGCCGACCGGGAACAAACGAGGTGGCCGCAGCAACGACCGGGACGCGGCCACCCATCGGCAGCCGCGCCCCGCGAGCCTCAGTCGATCATGCCGGCTTCCTGGAACAGCACCCGGTAGCGCTCCTGCTCGCGCTGGTAGTACTCGGCGCTCTCCTCGGCTCCCATGAACGTCGGGATCAGGCCGTTGTTCTCGACGTACTCCTGGGTCCACTTGTCGGTTTCCGCAGCGGCACGGAAGACGTTCTCCCAGAACTCGACGGCCTCCTCGGGCATATCGGGCGGGCCGGCATAGCCACGGAAGATCATCAGCTCGAGGCCTTCATAGCCCAGCTCGTCGAAGGTCGGCACCTCGTCGAAGGGAGCGTCGAGGCGCTCCTCCGAATAGGTGGCCAGGAAGCGCACCATGCTCTGGTCGACCCGCGAGCCCAGCTTGAAGATGGCCGCATCGATATGGCCGCCCAGCAAGGCGGAGGTGACATCACCGGTGCCGTCGAAGGGAACGTACTGAAAGTCGACACCCAGGTTGTTGTCGAGCATGGCGAAGGCCAGGTGGTCCTCGCCGCCGCGGCCGGCCCCACCGACGGTAATGCCGCCGGGATCCTGCTCGGCGCGCTCGATCAGGTCGTCGAGATTCTCGATATCTCCCTCGGCCCTGACCCCCACGAATAGCGTATCCAGCGACAGCGTGGCGAGCGGCGTAAGGTCGTCGAGCTGCACCGAGGCGTCGTTGACCAACATGCTCATCATCTGACCGCCGTTGAAGGTCGTGATGATATGGCCATTGCCGCGCTGGCTGTAGGTGTAACTGTTGCCTACCGCGCCAGAGCCGCCGGGCCGGTTGTTGATCAGAATGTTGCGGTTGACCATGTCGGTCTCGCGAATCGCCTCGACCAGCATGCGCGCGTTGATGTCGCTACCGCCACCGGCGCTGTATGGCACCACGAATTCCACGTTGCGCTGTGGCTCCCAGGCGTGGGCGCCGCCAACCAGCGCCAGGCAGAGCACTCCGCAGAGTGCGGTCTTGCCGACCATCACTGTTTTCGTCATCTCTCGATCACCCTATTTGTCGTTGTCGGATCAGAAGCCGTCGCCAAGGCATGGCGGCAACCGGCGTGTTCACGGGTGCGGGTCGAATGGGCGTCTCCTCCCGCTCAATGTAATTATGAACTCATAATTCATTTCATCAATGTCGACTTTGGTCTAGCCGCTGCGAACGGCCAGCCGTCAGGAGGAGCGCGACACGCGCGGTCTGGCGAATGCCACCTGCCGGCGCAGCTCCGCGACCAGCTCAGCGGCGGCGCTGGAGAGCGGTTCATGCTTGCGGGTGATGATGCCGTAGTAGTCAAGCGGCTTGCCGATGGTCAGCGGCAGCACCGCATACTGGCCGCTGGCCAGGGGGCGCTTGAGCACCGACCAGGGCAACACCGCCAGCATCGGCGCGCTCAGCAGCAGCTGCAGGGTGGTCTGGGTCGAGGTGGTCTCGATGGTGTCGTCGGGCGAGGCGATGCCGGCGTCGGCCAGCGCGGCCTCGATGACCTGACGCATGGGACTGGAGGGAGGATGCAGGACCCATGGCCAATGGCGCAGCGCGGCGAGTTCGACCCGCTCCTGGCCGGCCAGAGGATGATCGTGAGCCACCACCACGCGCAGCGGCTCCTCAAGCAGCGGCTCGAAGTCGAACAGGTTGTGTTGATTCACCGCCGTGAGCCGGCCGATCACCAGATCGAGCTGCTTGTATTCAAGGGCCTGCAGCAGACGGTCGCTGCTCTGCTCATCGATGCTGACCGACAGCCGCGGCCGCCGTCCCTTGAGGGCGGCAATGGCTGCCGGCAGGATCTCGGGGGCGGCCGCCGGGATGGCACCGATCAGCAGCCGCCCATAGCCGCCTTCGCGCATGCGCTGGACGTCCTCGACCATGCGCTCGATATCGTTGAGCAGAATCTCGGCATGCCTCACCAGCTGAGCGCCCAGCTCGGTCGGCACCATCGCCCGCGGCTGGCGCTCGAAGATGGCAAAGCCGAAATGGGTCTCCAGGTCGCGCAGCATCTTGCTGGCTGCCGGCTGGCTGAGATGCATCTGCCGGGCGGCGGCACGCATGTTGCGGCGCTTGTCGAGGTGAAGCAGCAGCAGCAGGTGCTTGAAACGCATCCAGCCGCACAGGCCGGTCGATGACAGGTTGTCCACGTTTACCGGCCCTCTGATAACCTATGCCGATCAGCCAACATAGGCGCCGCTGCCAGCGGGATCAAGCAGCGCCCCGCTGCCGTCAGATGTCTCCCCTGCCGAGCAGACCGATCAACTCGGGGAGCGTGGCCTGAGCGTGCCCCGCCCCCTCGGCCTGCCCCAGCACCTCGTCGATGCCCGCTGCGGCCACCTTCGCCGCCCCCAGGTCGCCGGCCATGGCCAGGTAGTAGCCGAGGTCCTTGTGGGCGTTGGCGATGCTGAAACGGAAGCCCGAGGTGTCGCGCTCCTGAATGTAGGGCCGCAGCCGTTCGAGCACGGTGCCCGCCCCACCGCCCTTGGCCAGCACGTCGACGAAGACATGCGGGTCGATGCCGCCCCGTTCGGCGCAGGCCGCCGCCTCGGCAAGCACGGTGGAGAAGCCCACCGAGACGAAGTTGTGCAGCAGCTTGAGCTGATGACCGGCCCCCACCGGGCCGGCATGGGTGATGTTCTCGGCGAAGCTCTCGAGCAGCGGCTGCTGCGCCGCGAACAGTTCGGCATCGCCTCCCACCAGCAGGTTGAGACGACCCTCGGCAGCCTCCTTGGGCGTGCGCGTCATGGGGGCGTCGAGAAAACGCCCGCCCGCCTCCGCCACCGCCTCGGCGATGCGCTGCGTCGAGCTGGGAATCGCCGTGGAGCAGTCGATGATCACGCTGCCGGGCCTGAGCCCTTGCAGCACGCCATCCTCGCTCAGCAGCACCTCCTCGACCTGGGGCGAGCCGGTCACGCAGAGAATGATGACGTCGGTATGCCGGGCCAGCTCCGCCGCCGTGGCGAACGCCTGCGCCCCGTTCTCGAGCAGTGCCGCAACGGGCTGGTTACCGGGGTGCTCGAGAAAGGCCAGCGGCCAGCCGGCGCGCTGGACGTTGGTGGCGATGCCGTGGCCCATCAGGCCGATGCCGATCATGCCCACTCGCTGTTTCGACTGCGCGTCGCTCATGTCACAACCCACCCATGCAGAGATATTTGATTTCGATGTAGTCCTCAATGCCGTACTTGGAGCCCTCCCGTCCGATACCGGACTCCTTGACGCCGCCGAACGGGGCCAGCTCGCTGGAGATGATGCCTTCGTTGATGCCCACGATGCCGCACTCCAGGGCCTCGGCCACCCGCCACACCCGGCCCACATCGCGGGTATAGAAGTAGCTGGCCAGGCCATAGGGGGTATCGTTGGCCATGCGCACCACCTCCTGCTCGTCGCTGAAGCGCAGCAGCGGCGCCACGGGGCCGAAGGTCTCCTCGTTCATCAGCCGCGCATCGCTGGAGACGTCAGTGAGAATCGTCGGCTCGAAGAAGTTGCCGCCCAGCGCATGCCGCTGCCCGCCCAGGTAGACGCTGGCCCCGCGCTCGCGGGCGTCGGCGATGTGCTCCTCGACCTTGGCCACCGCGGCCTGATCGATCAGCGGCCCCAGAGTCACCCCTTCCTCCAGGCCATTGCCGACCTGCTGCGCCGCCACCGCTTGGGCGAGGCGCTCGGCGAAGGCATCGTAGATCCGCTCGTGGACGAAGATACGGTTGGCGCATACGCAGGTCTGGCCGGTGTTACGGAACTTGGAAGCCATCACCCCGGCCACCGCCTGGTCGAGATCGGCGTCATCGAAGATGATGAAGGGAGCGTTACCACCCAACTCCATGGAGACCTTCTTGACCGTCTGGGCACAGGCGGTGAGCAGCACCTTGCCCACCTCGGTGGAGCCGGTGAAGGAGAGCTTGCGTACCAGCGGGTTGGCGGTCAGCTCGTCGCCCACCGTGCGGGCACTGCCGGTGACCACGTTGAGCACTCCCCGGGGCACGCCGGCGCGCCCGGCCAGCTCGGCCAGGGCCAGCGCCGAGAAGGGCGTGCTGGATGCCGGCTTGACCACCACGGTGCAGCCGGCCGCCATGGCGGCGGCGGCCTTGCGGGTGATCATCGCGTTGGGGAAATTCCAGGGCGTGATGGCAGCCACCACACCGACCGGCTCCTTGGTGACCACGATGCGGCGATCCCTGGCATGGGCCGGAATGACGTCACCGTATACCCGCTTGGCCTCTTCGGCGAACCACTCGATGAAGGCGGAGCCATAAGCGATCTCGCCCCGGGCCTCGGCCAACGGCTTGCCCTGCTCCAGGGTCAGGATACGGGCCAGATCCTCCTGGTGCGCCATGCACAGCTCGTACCAGCGCCGCAGGATGGCGGCTCGCTCCTTGGCGGTCCTGGCCTTCCACTCCGGCAGGGCTCGCTCGGCTGCCTCGATGGCTTCACGCACCTGTGCCTGAGGCAGGCGGGGCACGCTGCCTAGCCGCGTGTCGCTGGCCGGGTCGATCACCTCGATGACCGCCTCGTCGCTGGCATCGACCCAGCCTCCATCGATGTAGGCATGCTGCCTGAACAGCGCCGGGTCCTGCAGCTGCGGCTGCCGACCACCGGTCGGGCTGTGATTTTCTCCACTCTCCTCGCGCATCTTCTCCTGCCTCCTCTCGCATCACGGTTTGTCTGATCACGGACTTTCTGAATACGGACTTTCTGACGTAGAACGATTCCGAGACTTTGAATTATGAATCCAAAATTAAGAATCATACTTTCGTCGAGAGGAAACCGGACGCGCCGCATCCTCGAGGGCCACGACAGGGCCTGCAGTGCGTTTCGATAACCCCTGGTTAACGTAGATACGAAAAAAACGATTGGAAGGTTATTGGATTGCCCACCAGGCTGGGTTGGACAACAAATCTTTACTTCTCTTAGACCTTGCTGGAATTGTCGCCATGACCACCATCACCCGTCTCGAGGTTCAGGACATCCGCTTTCCTACCTCACGCTCCCTGGATGGCTCCGATGCCATGAACGCGGCGCCGGACTACTCTGCCACCTATGTCACCCTGCACACCGATGCCGGGAACGGGCTCAGCGGCCACGGCCTGACCTTCACCATCGGCCGCGGTAACGAAATCTGCGTCAAGGCCGTAGAGTCGCTGGCCTACCTGATCGAGGGCCGCCGGCTCGACGACATCACCGCCGAGATGGGCCGCTTCTGGCGCGAGCTGACCAGCGGCGACAGCCAGCTGCGCTGGATCGGACCGGAGAAGGGCGCGATCCACCTGGCCACGGCGGCCATCGTCAATGCCGTCTGGGATCTGTGGGCCAAGGCGGAAGGCAAGCCGGTGTGG
This sequence comes from Halomonas sp. MCCC 1A11062, assembly GCF_021404355.1. NCBI lineage: Bacteria > Pseudomonadati > Pseudomonadota > Gammaproteobacteria > Oceanospirillales > Halomonadaceae > Halomonas > Halomonas sp. MCCC 1A11062. The sequence continues at coordinate 190,608 of NZ_JABFTW010000005.1, read as the reverse complement.
AAGCTGCTGGTCGACATGCCGCCCGAGCAGCTGATCCGCTGCCTCGACTTCCGCTTCGTCACCGACGCCCTGACTCCCGAGGAAGCGCTGGGGTTACTGCGTCGCAATGCAGCCGGCCGCGCCGACCGTGAACGGGAGATGCGCGAGCATGGCTACCCGGCCTATACCACCTCGGCCGGCTGGCTCGGCTACGACGATGACAAAGTGCGGCGCCTGGCGCGCGAGGCGCTGGCCGAAGGCTGGACGCACTTCAAGCAGAAGGTGGGCGGTAACCTGGAGGAGGACCGTCGTCGCGCCCAGATCCTGCGCGAGGAGATCGGCTGGGAACGCGCCCTTATGATGGACGCCAACCAGATGTGGGACGTCGACGAGGCGATTGCCAACATGCGCCGGCTGGCCGAATTCGATCCGCTGTGGATCGAGGAGCCGACCAGCCCCGACGACATCCTCGGCCACGCCGAGATTCGACGCCGGCTGGGCTCGATCGGGGTGGCCACCGGCGAGCACTGCCACAACCGGGTGATGTTCAAGCAGCTGCTGCAGGCCGGTGCCCTCGACTACTGTCAGGTCGATGCCGCCCGTCTCGGCGGGCTGAACGAGGTCATCGTGGTGCTGCTGCTGGCCGCCAAGCATGGCGTGCCGGTCTGCCCCCACGCCGGCGGCGTCGGTCTCTGCGAGTACGTGCAGCACGTCTCGCTGTTCGACTATATCGCCGTTTCGGGCTCTCTCGAGGGGCGCATCCTCGAATACGTCGATCATCTGCACGAGCACTTCGAGCACCCCGTGACGATCCGCAACGGCCGCTATCAGGTGCCGACCGCCCCCGGCTACAGCATCAGCCTCCACCCCGAGTCGCTGTCACGCCACCTCTACCCGGACGGCGCCGCCTGGCAGGACGGCTGACCCACTACGAAGGAGACCCAAGATGACCCAGTCAAGACCCTGCATCGCCGTGCCCCTGGGCGACCCGGCAGGCATCGGCCCCGAGCTCGTCGCCAAGCTGCTGGCCGACCGCCAGGCAATCGAAGGGAGCGACGTGGTGGTGGTGGGCGACCCCTGGCTGTGGCAGGAAGGCCAGCGGGTGGCCGGCACCGCGCTCACGCTGCCCGAGATCACCGCCTGGGAGCAGGCCCGCGGCCAGGCCGGCCCCGTACTGCTGCCGCTGAACACCATCCGGCCAGAGGAGGTCGAGTTCGGCCGGGTCGATGCCGCCTGCGGCGCCTCGGTGCTGAAGGTATTGGCCCACTGCCTGGAGGCCGCCCAGGCGGGGCGAATCGATGCCATCTGCTTCGCCCCGCTCAACAAGCTGGCCATGAAGCAGGGCGGCCTGCGCCATGAGGACGAGCTGCACTTCTTCGCCGAGTACCTGCAGGTCCCGGGCGAGGTGTGCGAATTCAATACCCTCGGCAACCTCTGGACCTCGCGCATCTCCTCCCACGTACCGCTCAGCGAGGCCGCCGGCTACGTTACGCCGGAGCGCATCCTGAACGCCACCCGCCTGATCCACGACGCCCTGGTGGCAGCGGGCGTGACGCAGCCGCGCATCGCGGTGGCGGCTATCAACCCCCACGCCGGCGAGGGCGGCACCTGCGGACGAGAGGAGATCGACGTCATCGCACCGGCCGTTGAGGCCTGCGTCGCCGCCGGCTACCCGGCCCAGGGTCCTTTCCCTGCCGACACCCTCTTTCGCCGCGCCCGCGACGGCGAGTTCGACGCTGTCGTCACCATGTACCACGACCAGGGCCAGATCGCCCTCAAGCTGCTGGGCTTCGAGCGTGGCGTCACCGTCCAGGGCGGGCTGCCGATTCCCATCACCACGCCGGCCCATGGCACCGCCTTCGACATCGTCGGCCAGGGCAAGGCCAGCGTCGAAGCCATGCGCCACGCCTTCACCATCGCCTGCCGCATGGGCACGCATCATGCCCTCAGCCGCAGCGCTTAGCCGAATCGACAAACATGAGTAGACGAAAGTATATATAAAAATAATGAATTATGAGTTCATAATGACATCAGCATATTGAAGGCACGTCCGCGCCCCTGGCGCCGAGCCAGGGGCGCGGCCCCCCTCTACAACAACAACGAGGTCCAGCATGAAGCTCAAACATCGGTTCCCTCTCACGCTAGCGGCAGCCTTTCTCCTTGGCCTTGCCTCCGCCTCCGTCTCCGCCACCACGCTGCGTTACGCCCACGTCGGTGCGGAAGGCGACGCACAGACCCGCTTCGCGTCGGAAGCCTCCGCCGCCATCGAGGAAGCCACCGATGGCGGGGTCAGCATCACCATCTTTCCGGCCAGCCAATTGGGTGGCGTAGCAGAAATGGTGGATGGCGTATCGCTGGGCTCCATTTCCATGGCCCATCACGAGTTCGCCTCCCTGGCGCAATCCGTACCGGATATCGCGGTGTTCAATGCGCCCTTCATCTATCGCGATGCGGAGCATGCCCTCAGGGCCACTGACCCGAACTCGCCGGTCATCAGCGAGATGAACGAGCAACTGATCGACGAGGCCGGCATGCGCATCATCGGCAGGATGTACCGCGGCGCTCGCCACATCACGGCCAACTTCCCCGTGGAATCACCCGACGATCTGGCAGGTAAGCCATTTCGTGCCGTACCGCTCGATATCTGGATCTCCATGGTCCGGGGCTTTGGTGCAGACCCTACCCCGGTAGAGGTCTCGGAGCTGCCCACCTCCCTGATGACCGGGCTGGTCGTGGGCCAGGAAAACCCCTTGACCATGATCCGTTCCGATAACCTGCACGAAGTGCAGTCGCATGTTTCGCTGACCGGCCACATGCACTCCATCCTCGCTGTCTTCATCAACGAGAACGTATGGCAGTCCCTGGACGAGGAATACCAGGAGGCCATCACCAACGTGTTGACAGAAAAGGCGGAAGAGTCGCTGCGCTGGGCGCAGGAGACCGAAGAGGAACTCATCGAAGAGCTGACTCAGCGCGGCATGACCATCATTACCGAAGAGGATGGGCTGGATATCGACGCCTTCCGCGAGCAGGTGCTGGCACAGATCAACCGCGACTACCCCAATTTCGAGCCCTACATCGAAATGATCGGGGAAGTGGAGTAACGGTACCGGCGAGGGGCGATGGCCTCTCGCCGGAACATGACCCGATGGGTGAAAAATGAGATACCCAAGAAAGTGGCTCGAGATTTTCTGCGCCCTGCTTCTCGCCGGCATGATCCTGGTGCCGTTCCTGCAAGTGCTCTCTCGCGACCTGCTCGGTACCTCGATCCCCGGCTCCGGCGAACTGACGCGCTTTCTCCTGATATGCCTCGTCTTTTCATCCTACCCGCTGGTCATCGCCAGCGGCGAAAACATACAGATGTCAGAGCTGCGCGACTCCCTTCCGGTCATGTCGAGACGATGGCTGAACCGGCTGATCATGGCAGCCTCCATCATCATCTGCCTGTTCGTTGCCTACTCCGCCGCCACCACCGTGCAGACGAATTTCAACAGAGCGACCCCGGTACTGAAGATCCCTTATTGGATCTTCTTCGGCACTACCGTTCTTGGCCTCTTGGGCGCAGCCCTGGTGCATCTTCTGCAAGGCGCGAGCACGACCGATAACAAATCCGACTCCGGCGTATAAGGCACCTCCATGGGCTTGATCATCCTTGGCATCTTTCTCGTTCTCTTTCTGCTCGGCTTTCCGGTCGTCTATGCAATCCTGATTCCTTCTGCGATATACGTATTACTCGAGGGCCTGCCGCTGGGCCTGATGGGACAGCGCGTCACCTATGCCCTGGACAGCTTTCCTCTGGTGGCCGTACCCATCTTCATCTTCGTCGGCAACCTGATGAACCAGGCGGGCATCACCGACCGTATCTTCCATTTCGCCAACACCCTGGTCGGCCGGGCGCCGGGCGGGCTGGCTCAGGTCAACATATTCTCCAGCCTGATCTTTTCCGGCATGTCGGGCGCCTCGCTCGCCGACGTCGGCGGACTCGGCAAGATCGAGATAGAGGCGATGAAGAAGCGCGGCTACGGAGCGCCCTTCTCCGCCGCCGTCACGGCCTCTTCCGCCGTCGTCGGTCCCATCTTTCCGCCCAGCATCCCGCTGATAGTCTACGGCTCGGTCACCAGCGTCTCGATCGTTCAGCTGCTGCTTGCCGGCATCGTGCCGGCGCTCATCTGCATCGTGCTGCTGATGATCACGGCGGCCCTGCTGGCGCTGCGCCACGACATGCCGAGGGCCGAGCGCTGGCCGACGTTGATGGAGCTCAACCGTGCCTTCATCCCCGCCCTGCCCGCCCTGCTGGCCCCGGTATTGATGATCTCCGGCATGCTCATGGGCCTGTTCACTCCCACGGAAGCGGCCGCGGTAACGGCAGCCTACGTCGTCTTCATCAGCGCCGTTCTCTATCGGGAGCTCACCTGGTCGCACCTCATGTTCTCGCTGCTGGCCACGCTCAGGACGACGAGCGCCATTCTGATCATCGTGGCGGCGGCGGCCATGTTCGGCTGGATCCTCTCCGTCGAGCAGATTCCCCAGCGCTTCGCTGCCTTCATACTGCAGATCTCCCACGAGCCGCTGATGCTGCTGCTGATCGCCAATCTCATCTTCCTGATCGCAGGGATCTTCCTGGATTCCACCACGGCGACCCTGCTGATCGTGCCGATCGTGGCCCCGCCCATGGTGCTCGCCGGCGTCGATCCCGTGCATCTAGGCATCGTGTGCATCTTCAATCTGATGATCGGCCTGCTGACACCGCCGATGGGCCTCTCGCTGTTCCTCGTCTCGTCCATCGCCAAGGTATCGCTGCGCCAGCTGTTGAAAGCGCTGATCCCCTTTTACATACCGCTCGTCGCCACCTTGGCCATCATCACCTTCGCCGCCGATCTGGTGCTGTGGCTGCCAAGTTTCATGCGCTGAGAATGCAAGGAGTTCACCATGACGATTTCCACCGTTGGTTTCATTGGACTGGGCAAGATGGGTAGCGGCTTCGTGTCGCGGCTGATCGACGAAGGCTATGCCGTGGTCGGCTACGACATCGAAGCGGCTCACTGCGAAGCGGCAAAAGCCCGCGGCGCCGACATCGCCGACTCGCCGGCCGCGGTGGCCGCACGGGCCGATCTCATCCAGATCTGCGTGACCACCAGCGCCGCCGTGGAGGCGGTGGTGCTCGGAGAGAACGGCATCGCCGAGGTTGCTCAGGACGGCGGCAAGGTCGTGGTCGATCACTCCACCACGGAGCTGGAGACCACCCGGCGCCTGGCAGCGGAGCTCGAGCGGCGCAACGGCATGGCGTTCGTGGATGCTCCAGTGTCCGGTGGGCCCGGCGCCGCCGCGGAAGGTCGCCTGGCCATCATGGCAGGCGGCACGACAGAGGCCATCGCAGCCGTAACGCCGGTCATGGAGCGGCTCGGCCAGTTCACTCATATGGGCGAGGTGGGGGCGGGCCAGGCCACCAAGCTGATCAACCAGGCGCTGGTGCTCTCGAACTACTGCGTGATCGCCGAAGCCTGCAACCTCGGCAACCGCTTCGGCATCGACGTGAGCAAGATCCCCGAGGCGCTCTCCTCGGGCTATGCCGGCAGCAACCTGCTAAACGACCTGCTGCCGCGCATGGTGGAGAGCGACTTCGAGCCGCGCGGCTATGCGCGTCAGATCCTCAAGGACCTACACATGCTGCAGGACGCGGCCAACGCGCTGAACGTCGCCATGCCCATGGCCGGCATGGCCAACTCGCTCTACAGCATGCTGATCGCCCAAGGCAAGGGCGAGCTCGATGGCGCCGCCATCGTCACCCTGCTGGAAGACCAAGCGCGACAGAACAATGCATGAGGGGCCATTAGCATGAACGACTTTCCTATCGTCGATGCCCATCAGCACTTCTGGGATCTCGAGCGCAACTACCTGCCCTGGCTGTGCGACAAGACGCCCATTCCCTTTCGCTACGGCGACTACAGCGCCATTCGCCGCAACTACATGCCCGCGGATTACCGCCACGACACCCGGGGCTTCAACGTGGTTGGCAGCGTGTTCGTGGAGACGGAGTGGGACCCTCGCACACCGGTGGCGGAGACTCGCTGGGTGCATGAGCTGGCCGAGCGCGAGGGGCTGCCGACGGTGATGGTCGCCCAGGCCCGGCTCGACCGGCCCGATGTGGAAGAGGTACTGGCTGCCCACTGCGACCACCCGCGCGTGCGCGGCATCCGCCACAAGCCCGCCGCCGCGAGCTCACCCGACAAGATGATCCCCGGCGCCACCGGCTCGATGGGCGACCCAGCCTGGCGCCGTGGTTTCGCCCTGCTCGCGGCCCATGGGCTCTCCTTCGATCTGCAGACGCCCTGGTGGCACTTCGAGGAGGCTGCCGAGCTGGCGGAGTCTCATCCCGCAACCCAGATCGTCATCAACCACACCGGGCTGCCGGCGGACCGCAGCGAAGCCGGGCTTGCCGGCTGGCGCCGGGCGATGGAGCGAGTGGCCGCCCAGCCCAACGTGGCGGTGAAGATCTCCGGCATCGGTGTACCGGGACAGCCCTGGAGCGTCGAGACCAATCGCCGCGTCGTGCTCGAAACCATCGAGGCCTTCGGCGTCGAGCGCTGCATGTTCGCCAGCAACTTTCCCGTCGACAGCCTGGTGGCGAGCTTCGAGACGATCTTCTCGGTCTTCCTGCGCATCACCGAAGGCTTCGCGCCCCAGGAGCGCCGCCTGCTGTTCCACGACAACGCGGTGCGTTACTATCGCATGCCGCTGGGGCAATGAGCACCAAACGCAGATGCCACCCCTGGGGGCGGCATCTTCGCACTGAGTGAACGGATCTGGGCAATCTGGCGCTACTCGGCCATCTCCTCAAGAGCCGACATCTCCACTTTGTTGCGCAGGTGACAGCGAAGGATCTCTCCGAGTGCAGCTCCATTACGAGCCCGCAGCGCTTCGACCATGGACTCGTGCTCACTAACCGCCTGAGACCAGTAGTCCTTGCTCAGCTCGGCGGTGAAGCGCACCCGGCGCACGCGATGGTTGAGATTCTTGTAGACGTCGATGAGCACGTCGTTCTGCGAGGCGACCACGATGGCTTCGTGAATCTGCTGATTGGTCAGCAGGTACTCCTGCATGTTGCCGCCCTTGTAATGCGCCAGCATCTGATAGTGCAGGGCTTCGATATTCGCCAGCTCCGCGTCGGAAATACGCGTTCCGGCCAGCTCGCCCGCCAGGGCCTCGAGGCTCTGCATCACTTCGAAGGTGTTCTTCAACGTGGTGCGGGTCAACTTGGCAACACGCGCGCCCCGATTGGGCAGCAGCTCGACGAAGCCTTCGTGAGCCAGCACCTTGAGCGCCTCGCGCAAGGGGGTACGGGAAACGCCGAACTGTTCGCACAGCTGCTTTTCGGGAACCCGGCTGCCGGGAGCCAACACGCCTTGCGCGATCAGATCGCGAACCCTTTCTGCCACTTCACCGTGAAGCGTACTCTGCCTGATCTTGTCCATTGGCTTCACTTCTATAACGAATAAATCTAATTATGCATTCAAAAAAAAGGAGCGTCAATTGAGTCGCGGCTCTCAGCCCCACTCGTCGAGACGCATGGCCGAACGCTCCAGGCGCTGATCCTCGGCCTCGATCTCGCGCAGCTGCGCCTCGATACCGTGAAGGTGATCGAGCGCCGCACGGCGGGCGGCCTGAGGCTTGCCCTCCATCACGGCCCGATAGAGCCGCGCATGCTGACGATTGATCATGGCTCGCGGTCTCTCACGATGATAGAGGTTCTTCACCGAGGCGAACACGGAGCTGAGCAGCAGATCGGTGAGCGACTGCAGCGTATGCACCAGCACCGGGTTGTGCGAGGCCTGACAGATCGCCAGGTGAAAGGCGTGGTCGAGATGGGCCAGCCGCTCCACGTCGATCGCCTGACCCGCTTCGACGTATTCCGCCATCGCTTCGTAGCGGCGCTGGATCAGCACCCGATCCGCCGGCGTGGCCCGCTCGGCCGCCAGCCGGGCCGACTCCCCTTCCAGCAGCGAGCGCACCTCCAGCAGATCGTAAAGGGTGCGCGGGTGGTCGCGGAAGAGATGCATCAGCGGGCTGTCGTCACGCCCGGCCACCAGTTCGGCCACCACCGAGCCCCGCCCCTGACGAGTGACGATGATGCCCTTGCTGCGCAGCACGCGCAGCCCTTCGCGCAGCGAGGTGCGCGACACGCCGAGGCGCTCGCACAGGCGCCGCTCCGAGGGCAGCAGCTGCCCGGGGCGAAATACGCCGTCGAGAATCAGCCGCTCCAGGCGTTCCGCCACCGCATCGGGCGTCAACGTCGCTGAGACGCGCTCATGTTCCTGCTGCATTGGTTCTCCCAGGGTCTCGTTCCAAGGCTGGCGCTCAAGCACAGTCCCTGCCATGCTGTATCATGAAAATAATTTCCAATATAATGCCAAACAACTGGTCATACCAGTAGACCGCAGGCTGGACAGGGGACACACCAGAGCGCACATTGAGCGCCTGACGTACGAACCCCTGCCGCATGACTCGCAGAGAGGCAATCATGAACATCCTCTATGACGAACGGCTCGACGGTCCGGCCCCGGAGATGGACAGGGCCGGCATCCGCGACGCGCTGCTGAAGGCCATCCCGGGCATGACCCTACTGCACCGCGAGGAGGACATGCGCCCCTTCGAGTGCGACGGCCTCTCCGTCTACCGTACCCTGCCGCTGCTGGTGGCGCTGCCCGACTCTCTCGACCAGGTCCAGCGCCTGCTGGTGGAGTGCCATCGCCTCGGCGTGCCGGTGGTCACCCGCGGCGCCGGCACGGGACTCTCCGCCGGCGCGCTGCCGCTCACCCACGGCGTGCTGCTGGTGATGTCGCGCTTCTCGCGCATTCTCGAGATCGACCCCGAGGCGCGCATCGCCAGGGTCGAGCCCGGCGTGCGTAACCTGGCCATCTCCGAGGCGGCCTCGCCCTACGGCCTCTACTACGCTCCGGACCCCTCGTCGCAGATCGCCTGCTCCATCGGTGGCAACGTGGCCGAGAACGCCGGCGGCGTGCACTGCCTCAAGTACGGCCTCACCGTGCACAACGTGATCAAGGTCGAGGTGCTCACCATCGAGGGCGAGCGCATGACCCTGGGCAGCGATGCCCTGGACGCCCCCGGCTTCGACCTGCTGGCGCTGTTCAACGGCTCCGAAGGCATGCTCGGCGTGGTCACCGAGATCACCGTCAAGCTGCTGCCCAAGCCCGAAGTGGCCAAGGTGCTGATGGCCAGCTTCGACGACGTGGAGAAGGCCGGCAACGCAGTCGGCGCCATCATCGCCGCCGGCATCATCCCCGGCGGCCTGGAGATGATGGACAAGCTGGCCATCATCGCCGCCGAGGACTTCATCGGCGCCGGCTACCCGGTGGACGCCGAGGCGATCCTGCTGTGCGAACTCGATGGCGTCGAGGCAGACGTCGACGACGACTGCGAAACCGTGCGCCAGGTGCTGGAGAAGGCCGGCGCCACCGGCATCCGCCAGGCCCGCGACGACGCCGAGCGGGCCAAGTTCTGGGCCGGGCGCAAGAACGCCTTTCCCGCAGTGGGCCGCATGTCGCCCGACTACTACTGCATGGACGGCACCATCCCCCGGCGCGAGCTGGCGCGAGTGCTCAAGGGCATCAGCGACCTCTCCGAGCGCTACGGCCTGAAAGTGGCCAACGTCTTCCACGCCGGCGACGGCAACATGCATCCGCTGATCCTGTTCGATGCCAACCGCGAGGGCGAGCTGGCCGTAGCCGAGGCGCTGGGCGGCGAGATCCTCGAACTGTGCGTCGAAGTGGGCGGCACCATCACCGGCGAACACGGCGTCGGCCGCGAGAAGATCAACCAGATGTGCGCCCAGTTCCGCCCCGACGAACTGGCCACCTTCCGCGCCGCCAAGGCCGCCTTCGACCCGCACGACCTGCTCAACCCGGGCAAGAACATCCCTACCCCGGCACGCTGTTCGGAGTTCCGCACCATCAAGAGCGCGGCGGCCGACACCACTTCCGTCGTGCAGCAGGGCGGACAGGAGTGACCATGACCAACGCAACGACTCCCAAGGACCACGACGCCAGCGCTGCCCTGGCCGAACGCATCCGCGAGGCCAATGCCGAGGGCGCGCCGCTGCGCATCGTCGGCGGCGACACCCGCTACTTCTACGGTCGCGAAGTGGAGGGCAGCGAGCTCTCCACCCACGAGCACCGCGGCATCAGCTTCTACGATCCGGTGGAGCTGGTGGTCTCGGTGCGCGCCGGCACACCGCTGGCCGAACTCGAGGCGGCGCTGGCCGAGCAAGGCCAGATGCTACCCTTCGAGCCGCCCCGCTACGGCATTGCCAGCACCGTGGGTGGCATGGTCGCCACCGGCCTCTCCGGTCCGCGCCGCCCCTGGGCCGGCAGCGTGCGCGACTTCGTGCTTGGCGCGCGAGTGATCAACCACGAAGGCATCGAGCAGCGCTTCGGCGGCGAGGTGATGAAGAACGTCGCCGGCTACGACCTGTCGCGGCTGATGGTGGGCGCCCAGGGCGGCCTGGGGCTGATCACCGAGGTCTCGTTCAAGGTGCTGCCCATTCCCGGCGCCACCCACAGCCTGCACCTGGAGCTCTCTCTCGACGAGGCCCGCCGGCGCCTGGCCGAGTGGGGTCGTGAACCGTTGCCGATCAGCGCCGCCGCCTGGCTCGACGGTGCTCTGCACCTGCGCCTGGAGGGCGGGCCGAGCTCGGTGGCCGCCACCCGCGCACGCATCGGTGGCGACGACCTCGACAACGGCTTCTGGACCGCCCTGCGCGACCAGCGCCTACCCTTTTTCAGCGAAGGTCGGGCGCCGTTGTGGCGGCTCTCGCTGCCCCACCGCACGCCAGAACTGGAACTGCCCGGTGTCGACGAGCGGCTGATGATTCACGACTGGGCCGGCGCCCAGCGCTGGCTGCGCGCCGAGCTCGATGCCGAGACCCTGCGCCGCGCCTGCCAGGCCGCCGGCGGCCACGCCACCTGCTATGGCCCGCGCCCGGCCGACGTGGAGCCCTTCACGCCGCTGCCCGAGGTGCTGATGAAATACCACCGCAACCTCAAGGCTCAGCTCGACCCCAAGGGCATCTTCAATCCCGGCCGGCTCTACGCGGCGCTCTGAGACGTACAGGACCGAGACATGCAGACGCATTTCACCGAGGAAGCCCTCAAGCAGCCGCACATTCAGGAGGCCGACCGCGTCCTGCGCAGCTGCGTGCACTGCGGCTTCTGCAACGCCACCTGCCCCACCTACCAGCTGCTGGGCGACGAGCGCGACGGGCCGCGCGGGCGCATCTACCTGATGAAGCAGATGCTGGAAAACCCGGATGACAGCGAAAACGTCACCGAGCAGACCCGCCTGCACCTGGACCGCTGCCTGACCTGCCGCAACTGCGAAACCACCTGCCCCTCCGGCGTGGAGTACCACAAGCTGCTCGACATCGGCCGCGCCGAGATCGAGCGTCGGGTGCCGCGCAGTACCGCCGAGCGCGCCCAGCGCTACGCCCTGCGCAAGGCCCTGGTGGAGCCCAAGCGCTTCCAGGCCCTACTCAAGCTGGGCCAGACCTTCAAGCCGCTGGTACCCGGCAAGCTCAAGGACAAGCTGCCGCCCAAACCGGTGGATGCCGGCACGCGCCCCGACCACCAGCGCCACGCACGGCAGATGCTGATCCTCGAAGGCTGCGTGCAGCCGGGGCTCTCGCCCAACACCAACGCCGCCACCGCGCGGGTGCTCGACCGCCTGGGCATCGGCCTCACGCCGGTGGCCGAAGCGGGCTGCTGCGGCGCCGTCGACTTCCACCTCAACGCCCAGGACGACGGCCGCGCCCGCGCGCGGGCCAACATCGACGCCTGGTGGCCGCATATCGAGGCCGGCTGTGAAGCCATCGTACAGACCGCCAGCGGCTGCGGCGCCTTCGTCAAGGAGTACCGCGACATCCTCAAGGACGATCCCTCCTACGCCGACAAGGCCAAGCGCGTGAGCGAACTGGCCAAGGACCTGGTCGAGGTGCTACGCGACGAAGAGCTGACGAGCCTCCAGGTCAACGAAGGCCGCCGGCTGGCCTTCCACTGCCCCTGCACCCTGCAGCACGCCCAGAAACTCGGCGGCGCGGTGGAGAGCGTTCTGGTCAAGCTCGGCTTCAGCCTCACTCCGGTCCAGGACGCCCACCTCTGCTGCGGCTCGGCGGGCACCTACTCGATCACCCAGCCGGAGCTGGCCACCCAGTTGCGCGACAACAAGCTCAACGCCCTCGAGGCGGGCAACCCGGAAACCATCGTGACCGCCAACATCGGCTGCCAGACGCACCTCAACGGCGCGGGGCGCACGCCGGTTAGGCATTGGATAGAGATTGTCGATGAGGCTCTGCCAACGCCCGTAAGCAGCTAGCCTCTGCGAATAGTCGCCCAAGGCGAGGGGCGCCGGGGACAGGCCGAAGAGGAGGTCCGATGCCATGGATGGCATCGGTAGCGCCCAGGGATGGGTTCACAGCGCCTCCTCGCAGGCCTGTCGCCGGAACAGCCCCGTGCTTCACCGGGAGAGCAACTAGCTCCGCATCGCCAATGTTCTTTATTTCAAAAGGAGAGCCCCATGAAGACCAAACCCGTACTCACCCTGAACGACGTCAACGCCATCCTCGATGCCGCTCAGCAAGAAGCGGAAGCCAATGGCTGGAAGGTGACCATTGCCGTGGCCGACGACGGCGGTCACCTGCTCGGCCTGCGCCGCCTCGACGGCGCCCCGGCCATGACCCCCGACATCGCCACCCAGAAGGCCCGCAGCTCAGCGCTCGGCGCCCGCGAGACCCAGGCCTTCGAGGACATGATCAACGGCGGTCGTAACGCCTTCCTCTCCGCGCCGATGCAGGGCCTGCTCGCCGGCGGCGTGCCGGTGATGGTCGAGGGCCAGATGGCCGGTACCGTGGGCGTTTCCGGCGTCAAGCCCGACCAGGACGTACAGGTCGCCAAGGCCGGCATCGCCGCCGTCGCCTGAGGCGAAACCGAAAAGGCCGGCCGCGCTCCCTGCCGATACAGGGTACCGCGGCCGGCCTTTTTCATGCGCAACCGTAGCGCCCGATCACGCCCTGCCGGAGCGACGGTGGCGCAGCTCGCCGTTCAACGCCTTGATGATGGTGTAACACATCAGCAGCATCACGATGGAGAACGGGATCGCCGTGGCCGTCACTCCCGCCTGCAGCGCGGCAAGACCGCCGCCGAGCAGCAGCACGATGGCGACCAGCCCCTCCACCACGGCCCAGAACATCCGCTGCGGCCGGGGCGCATCGATCTTGCCGCCGGCGGTAATGGTATCGATCACCAGCGAGCCGGAATCCGACGAGGTGACGAAGAAGATCAAGGCCAGCACGATGCCGACGGTCGACATCAGCGCGGTCAGCGGCAGCTCGTTGAGCATGCCGAACAGCGACAGCTCGGGGCGGTAGCTGTCGATCACGTACTCCTTGACCAGGCTGGTCTCCGGCGCGGCATAGAGCTGATCAAGAGCAACGCTGCCGAACACCCCCATCCAGATGAAGATGAACAGGCTGGGAATCAGCAGCACGCAGATTACGAACTCGCGTACCGTGCGCCCGCGCGAGACCCGGGCAATGAACATGCCCACGAACGGCGCCCAGCTCACCCACCAGGCCCAGTAGAAGATCGTCCAGTCCTGACGATAGGCGTCATCCTCACGGCCGAAGGGAGCCGACAGCGGCACGAACTCCGTCACGTAGGTCGCAAGCCCCGTCCAGAAACCGCTCAGCGCCACCAGCGTCGGGCCGGCCAGCAGCACGAAGAAGAAGAACAGCACCGCCATGGCCATGTTGAACTCGGAGAGTTTCTTCACGCCGCCCTCCAGCCCCCGCCACACCGACACCAGCGCCACCGCCGTGACCAGCAGGATGATGATCACCTGAGCGGTGGCGCTGACCTCGAGCCCGAAGACGAAATTCATCCCCGCGTTGGCCTGCTGCGCCCCCAGCCCCAGCGAGGTGGCCAGACCAAACAAGGTGGAGAACACGGCCAGGATGTCGATCACGTGCCCCCACCAGCCCCACACCCGCTCGCCGAGGATCGGGAAGAAGGCCGAGCGGATGGAGAACGGCAAGCCCTTATTGTAGGTGAAGATGGCCAGTGCCAACGCCATCACCACATAGACCGCCCAGCCGTGAATGCCCCAGTGCAGGTAGGTGCCGGCCAGGCCCAAGGCCGTCGCCTCGCCGATGGCTGCGGGGTCGAGTTCACCGTCGGCCCCGAATGGCGAGGCGATGCCCAACGGCAAGGAGACGTTGGCGTGATAGACCGGCTCCAGCACGCCGAAGAACAGCAGGCCGATGCCGATGCCGGCGGAAAACAGCATCGCGAACCAGGAGAGATAGCCGTAATCCGGACGGGCATCGGGACCGCCCAGGCGCACCGAGCCATAGGGGAGCAGCACGAGTGCGATACAGAACAGGATGAAGAAGTCCACCACCAGCATGAAGTACCAGTCGAGGCTGCCGGTGGCGAAGCCAACGATGGTCTGGAAGATGGCGCCCGCTCTTTCCGGGAACAGCAGAGTGAGGATGATGAAGACGACGGAGGCGAGTGCCGAGACGGCAAAGACCCGATTGTGGATGTCGAAACCGATAGGTCCCAGCCGCCCCTCGATATTGTCCTGCCCCACGGTGTAATCCGTCTGCATGTCGCTGGTCGATGCTGGATCGCCTGGACTACCCATAACGATATTCTTCCCTTCTATCTAAAATAAATAAGAATTTATTATACACCCTATGAACCCCACCCTCCTGTCACAAGCTCCTGTTGATTGCCGTTTCATCGTTTCGGTAGGAAGCGCAACGGCCATCTATACTGACAGCGCCAGACCAGAACACGGTGCGCCACCGGCCTGAGTGGCGCCCAGACGATAGCGGGATATCGACAAATTGCAGGGCCGGCCGAATGGCAATGACTGGGCTGCGCCCAACGGGAGGACCCCACCATGATCAAGAAGCTCTTTGCCGCCATGGTACTGCTAGCCTTTGCGTTACCCGCCTGGGCACACATGTGTCCTGCGCTGATGTCCGAGATCGATGAAGCACTGCAGGACGAGGAGAAGGTCGCCCAACTGAGCGAGGACGAACTGGAGCGCGTACACGAGCTGCGCGCCCAGGGCGAGCAGTACCACAACGACGGCGAACACGACCAATCCGTCGATGTCTTGAACGAGGCCAAGGAGATCCTCGGCGTCTAAGCCCTGTGCCGGGCGCCTCTCCTCGGCGCCCGACACCTGACGCCACACCACTCCGGCGTCGCCTGCAGGCCTACCCCTGCGGTGCGGCGCACTCCAGGATCCACTCCCACAGCGCCCGCTTCGCCTCACCCGGTGCATCCGGGCGCGCATCGACCACGCCATAGCCGCGTGCCGAGCGCAGCCTCATGTCGCTCAGGCCAATCAGCATGCCTTTATCCAGCAGATCGTCGACCAGGCCGCTCCAGCCCATGGCGATGCCCTGCCCAGCGATCGCCGCCTGGATCAGCAGCGTGTAGTTGTTGAACGTCAGCTCCGACGACTCGTGATAGGCGATGCCGCCCAGCTGCCGGAAGTAGCTCGGCCAGTCCAGCCAGCGCTGTCCCTGGTCGGCGGTCAGGGTCAACAGCGGCGCTCGGCTGAGCGCCTCGATGCTCTCGATCGGCCCATGCTGCTGCAGGAAACCGGGGCTGCAGACCGGAAAGACATCTTCGTGGAACAGCAGCGGAACGCCGCCGGCGAGCACCCGTTCGTCGCAGAACACGATGGCGACGTCCACCTCCTGGGTGCGCCAGTCGAGCACGCCCTGGTTGGTCACGATACGCACGTCCACGTGCGGGTAGCGCTCGCGGAAGCTCGGCAGCCGCGGCATCAACCAGTACGCCGCGAAGGAGAAGTCGGTCAGGATGTTGACGTGAGGGTGACGATGCTTGTGCTGCAGACGCTCGATGGTGCGATCGATGCCGGCAAAGCTCTCCTGCACGCTGACGAACAGCGCCTGTCCCGCCTCGGTCAACTTCACGCCCCGGTAGATACGCTCGAACAAGGGCAGACCCAGATGCTCTTCCAGTGCGCGAACCTGCTGACTGACCGCCGACTGCGTCGAGCGCAGCTCGCGTGCCGCCGCGGTGAAACTCAGGTGTCGGGCCGCCGTCTCGAACACCCGCAGGTTATTGAGCGACGCCGACCTAGCCATCCACGACATTAGCTGTCCTAATGTTTTCCATAAAAATTTAGCGAGTTTACAGGCGTTGAGATTAGCAGGGAGACTGTCGCGAAAGCCAGTCACGATACAAGCGTCAGCCCCTGAGAGAAGCCCCATGACCGATAAGCGACCCAACATCCTGTTCCTGATGGCCGATCAAATGACGGCCTCGGCGCTGCCCGTCTATGGCCATCCGCTGGTCAAGACACCGCATCTGTCACGCCTGGCGGCGGAAGGCGTGGTATTCGACTCGGCCTACTGCAACAGCCCGCTCTGCGCCCCCTCGCGCTTCACGCTGATGGCCGGCCAGCTGCCGTCGCGCATCGGCGCCTACGACAATGCCGCCGACTTTGCCGCCGATATCCCCACCTATGCGCACTACCTGCGCGATGCCGGCTACCTCACCGCCCTGTCGGGCAAGATGCACTTCTGCGGCCCCGACCAGCTCCACGGCTTCGAGGAGCGACTGACCACCGACATCTACCCGGCGGACTTCGGCTGGTTCGTCGACTGGGAGAATTTCGACGAGCGCCCGAGCTACTACCACAACATGTCCTCGGTGACCCAGGCCGGCCCCTGCGTGCGCTCCAACCAGCTCGATTTCGACGACGAGGTGGTCTTCCGCGCCAAGCGCTTCCTCTACGACCATGCCCGCAACAGTGCAGTGGGTGGCGGCGAACGGCGCCCCTTCTGCCTGACCGTATCGCTGACCCACCCCCACGATCCCTACATCATCCCGCAGGCGTACTGGGACCGTTATGACCACGACGCCATCGACATGCCGCGCGTGCCCTACTCGCGTGAGCTGATGGATCCGCATTCCCAGCGCCTGCGCCACGTCTACCAGCTCGACGAGGAGACTCTCAGCGAGGCGCAGATCCGTAACGCGCGCCACGCCTACTACGGGGCGATCAGCTATGTCGACGACCAGATCGGCGCCGTGCTGAAGGTGCTGGAGGAGACCGGCCTCGACGACGACACCATCGTCGTCTTCTCCGGCGATCACGGCGACATGCTCGGCGAGCGTGGCCTGTGGTACAAGATGAGCTGGTTCGAGGGCTCGGCCCGGGTGCCGATGATCGTCCACGCCCCGGGCCGCTTCACCCCGGGCCGGGTGCGTGAGTCGGTTTCCACCATGGATCTGCTGCCGACCTTTGCCGAGCTCGCCAACGACGGTGTCGCGCCGGAATACGCCGTACCCATCGACGGCCGCAGCCTGCTGCCGCACCTGACCGGCAGCGGCGGCCACGACGAGGTGATTGGCGAATACCTCGGCGAAGGCGCCATCGCGCCGCTGCTGATGATCCGCCGCGGGCGCTACAAGTTCGTGCACAGCGCGCCGGACCCGGACCAGCTGTTCGATCTCGAGGCCGACCCGCTGGAACTCCACAACCTGGCGCAGGAACCTGCCTATCTGGACCTGTGCAAGCAGTTCCGCGACGAGGTCGCCCGCCGCTGGGACTATGCACGGCTGCACGCCGAGGTAATCGCCAGCCAGCGGCGGCGCAAGCTGGTCTCCCGTGCGCTGATGAAGGGCAAGGTCACGCCCTGGGATCACCAGCCGACGTTCGACGCCAGCACCCAGTACATGCGCAACACCATCGATCTGGACGATCTCGAGCGGCGCGCGCGTTTCCCGGCCGCCAGCGTCGAATAAGCCGTAATGGAAACCGCGACCGACGTTCGCCGGCAGCCGGCCAGACTCGAGCGCTGGCTGCCATTTCTCGGCTGGCTGCCGCAGCAGACGTCGCGCTCACTGCGTGCCGATGCCGTCGCCGGCTTGACCGGTGCGGTGCTGGTCGTGCCCCAGGGGGTGGCCTACGCCCTGCTCGCCGGGCTGGCGCCCGAGTACGGCCTGTATACCGCCATCGTCCCGGCGATACTGGCGGCCCTGTTCGGCTCCTCGCGGCAGATGGTGAGCGGACCGACGGCGGCCCTGTCGATCGCGCTGTTCGCCACCCTGCAGCCCTTCGCCGAGGCGGGAAGCGGCGAGTTCATCTCCCTGGTGCTGACCCTGACCTTGCTGGCGGGGGTTTTCCAGCTGCTGCTGGGGCTGGCCCGGCTGGGCGTGCTGGTCGATCTCGTCTCGCATTCGGTGGTGACGGGTTTCACTGCCGGCGCGGCGTTGATCATCGCCACCAGCCAGCTCCCCTATGCACTGGGGCTAGCCCCTCTGGCGAGCGGTGGCTTCATCGACCTCTGGCCCCAGCTGTTCGCCAGGCTTGGCGACATCCGCCTCGATGCCGTGCTAATCGCCGCCTTCACGCTCACCCTCTGTCTGGCGTTCCAGCGCTGGCTGCCACGCTGGCCGGGTATGCTGCTGGCGCTGGTGGCGGCGTCGCTGCTGGCCGCCTGGCTGGACCCGACGCACAGCGAGATCCTGCGTATCGCCGAGGTGCCGGCAGGCCTGCCACCGCTCTCGCTGCCCGACGTTTCAGCCGACACCCTGCGCCTGCTGACGCCCGGCGCCATCGCCCTGGGGCTGCTGGGCCTGGTAGAAGCCGCCGCCATCGCGCGGGCCTTCGCCGCACGCTCGGGAGAGCGCCTGGACAGCAACCGGGAATTCATCGGCCAGGGGCTCTCCAACATCGGCGGCGCCTTCTTCTCCGCCTACGTCTCGTCGGGCTCGTTCACCCGCTCGGGGCTCAACGCCAGTGCCGGGGCCCGCTCACCGCTGGCGGCCGTGCTGTCCGCGGCGTTCCTGATACCGCTGATGCTGCTTGCCGCCCCTCTGCTGCACCACGTGCCGATGTCGGCCATGGCCGGCTTGCTGCTGCTGGTTGCCGCCAAGCTGGTCGACCGGCACAGCATTCGCGAGACCCTGAGGATCAGCCGCTCGGAAACAGCCATCCTGCTGATCACCTTTTTCAGCACCCTGCTGCTGGCGCTGGAGTTCGCCATCTACTTCGGCGTACTGGCCTCGCTGGCCGTCTACCTGCGCCGGACCACCCGCCCGCCGGTGGTCGCATGTGCACTGTCCCAAGCCCCTGCGGAGATTCAGCAGGCCCTGACGGAGCCAGGCTGCAGCGTCGTGCGGATCGACGGCTCGCTGTTCTTCGGCGCCTGCGAGTCGGTTGCCCGGCAGCTCGAGTCTCACGACCGGCCGAACCTGGTGGTACTGGCGGCGGGCATCAACTTCATCGACCTGAGCGGCATCCATCTGCTCCAGCGCCAGGCCCGCCGTTGCCGGGCTCGGGGCGGGAGGCTGTACCTGGTCTGGACCAAGCCCGACGTCCTGGCCCGCTTGCAACGAGCCGGCCTCGTCGCCGACGAGGGCGATCGGAATCACCACAAGCCAATGGCAATAACAATATGAGGCTTTCCCCATGACACACCCGCATCCCGACAACGAGTCGGTCAATCGACTCAACCCGGCCGTGTTCCACGGCTCGGTGGCCGGCATATTGCTCTTCCTGATCTATACCATCGCCTTCACCGATCACGCGACGGCCTTCTTCAACGCCGGGCTGGACTGGATCGGCAACACCTTCGGCTGGTACTACATGCTGGCGGTCGTTGCCTATCTGCTCTTCGTTGTGCTGATCGGCTTCTCGCGCTTCGGCAAGATCCGTCTGGGGCCCGATCACTCGCGCCCGGAGTTCTCGCTGCTGTCGTGGTCGGCGATGCTGTTCGCCGCCGGCCTGGGCGGCGCCATCCTGTTTTTCGTGGTCTCCGAACCGCTGACCCACTACCTGAATCCGCCCCTCGGCGAAGGCGGTACCGCCGAGGCCCAGCGGCAAGCCATCGTACAGACCTTCATGCACTGGGGCATCTCGGGCTGGGGGCTCTACGTGCTGATGGGCATGGCACTGGCCTATTTCAGCTACCGCCACCGCCTGCCACTGGCGATCCGCTCGACGCTCTATCCCCTGCTGGGCAAACGCATCTACGGCCCCATTGGCGATGCCGTGGACATCGCCGCGGTGCTGGCCACGGTGTTCGGCATCGCCACCGCACTGGGCATCGGCGTGATGCAGATGAACTACGGGCTGACCTATCTGTTCGGCATACCCGAGGGGCTGCCCGCACAGATCATGCTGATCCTGCTGGTAGTGACCCTGGCCACGCTGTCGGTGGTGAGCGGTGTGAAACGGGGCATCCGCCGGCTGTCCGAGCTCAACCTGCTGCTGGTGGCAGGCCTGGTGCTGTTCGTGCTGCTACAGGGCGATACGCTCCGGCTGCTCAACGCCCTGGTCATGAATACCGGCGACTACCTGGTGGCCCTGACCGGCAAGAGTTTCGACACCTACGCCTATGCCCCCGAAGCGCAGGGCTGGTTCAGCGGCTGGACGGTGTTCTTCTGGGGCTGGTGGATCGCCTGGGCTCCGTTCGTCGGCCTGTTCCTGGCGCGCATCTCACGCGGTCGCACCATTCGCGAGTTCGTCGCCGGCGCCCTGTTCATCCCGCTCATCTTCGTGATGGTCATGATGTCCGTGTTCGGCAACAGCGGCATTGACATGGTCGAACAGGGCCTGGTGGTACTCGGCGACCAGGCCGTGAACCGCCCCCCAGCCACTATCTACACCTTCCTCGAGCAGCTGCCCATGGTCGGCGTCACCGCCACCCTGGTGCTGATATTGAGCATCGTGTTCTTCGTCACTTCGGCCGACTCCGGCGCGCTGGTGCTGTCCAATTTCACCTACGTGCTGCGTGACGTGAACCACGACGCTCCCGCCCGGCTGCGCATCTTCTGGTCGGCGATCATCGGTCTGATCACCCTGGCACTGCTGTTCGCCGGCGGCCTGCGTACCCTGCAGAGCGCGGTGGTGATCGCCGCCCTGCCGTTCTCGGCGATCATCTTCCTGACCATGTTCAGCATGTACCGCTCACTGAAGGCCGAAACCGGCAAGGCCGACGTCCGCCATCAGGTGATCGCCAGCGCGGCCGCCAACAGCGACTGGCGTGAGCGTCTCGACCGCACCCTGGACGGCACGACGCAAAATGGCGCCGAGGCCACGCTGCGCCATGCCATTCGACCGGCGCTACTCGAGCTGGCCGAGGAGCTCACCCGCCGCGGCCAACAGGCCAGCGTTACCGAGCGGCAGGTAGAGGGCACTCAGCTGCTCTGCCCTACCCTGCAGGTCGACTTCGAAGGCGCCCCCAGCTTCATCTACGGCATACGCCCGCAGCGCATGCAGCCGCCGAGCTTCCTGCCCGCGGACGACGACTACTACCTGCGCCTCGACGTTCACCTCGCCGAGGGTGGCATGGGCCAGGACCTCAACGGCTATACCCGGCTCCAGGTCGTGCATGACGCACTCAACGAGTATCAGCGCCACTTGCGCTTCCTGGCCCATGCCAGCGCGGAAGGGTATCTGGCCAACATTCCCAGCAGACCAAGCCCGGAGGATACCCAGCCTCAGGCCGAGCCCGCTGGCTAGCCGGCCCGGTTTCCACACGCCATGACGCAATGAGCCCCATCTCGGTGGGGCTCACTGCGTTCGGCTCCGTGCATCGCGTGGGCGTTGGTCACTCGCCGGGCCCGGGGCAGCGCATCACAGTGACCTCGAAGTCCTCGCGGTCCAGGTAGGTCAGCGTCAGCACGTCATCTTCCGCCTCGTCTCCCGCTTCGAGCGACATGCGAATCCGTTCGTCCGTGGCCATGTCATCGGCCGGGCAATCGAGCTGGGCCTCCCAGACGTTGTCTCCCTCTTCCGTGACCTCCATGTCACACGAGG
The DNA here is from genome assembly GCF_021404355.1 of Halomonas sp. MCCC 1A11062. NCBI lineage: Bacteria > Pseudomonadati > Pseudomonadota > Gammaproteobacteria > Oceanospirillales > Halomonadaceae > Halomonas > Halomonas sp. MCCC 1A11062. Next base: position 168,744 of record NZ_JABFTW010000005.1, on the reverse strand, counting down.
CCTCGCCGCCCTCAATACGTGACGGGCCAAGCGTAATGGCTTGATCCTCCTCGTCTCGCGCGCACAGGGCCGGCTCGGTCGCCCAGCGGCCCGCATAGGCGACGGCGTCCTCGAGGGCGGGATCGTCGCCGGGCGATTCGGCCTGCACGTGGCCAGCGAAGACGATCAGACCCAGTGCGGTACACAGTGCCATCCATCCGTAGTGTCGATGCTCCATGGTTCACCTCGACGTTAGCGTTGTGTGTGTTGGCATGACTCGCCCCTATCAGGGTAGACCAAGCCCAGCGAGCGCCAGCCCGAGGCCTGACAACCGGTTAGCTTCCTCATGATTTGCACCCACGCACCAGACCGATATCATGTGACTTTCGCGAGCCCCGGCACTGCGGGGCCACACCATGTCGAGAGGCACCATGCCGCTGCTCTATTTTCTGCCCCCGCTGGGTGCCGTGCTGATCTGGTCGGGTAACATGACCATCAATCAGCTCACCGTAGGCGCCATCGCCCCCAGCAGCATTGCCTTCCTGCGCTGGTTGTTGGCGCTGCTGGTGCTCACGCCCTTCCTGCTGCCAGCTGCCTGGCGCCACCGCCAGACCATCCGCCGCGAATGGGCCAAGCTCGCCACCCTGGGCCTGCTCGGCATGGGGCTGTGGCAGGGGCTGGCCTACGTGGCCGCCGAAACCACCTCGGCCACCAACATGGGCATCCTGGCCGCCATGGTGCCGCTGCTGACGGTGCTGCTCAGCGCACTGATCCTGCGCGAAGCACCCAGCCTCGGCGGCACCATCGGCGGGCTCGTCGCCCTGTTCGGCGTGCTGGTGCTGCTCGGTCGCGGCGACCCGCTCTCGCTGCTGGAGCTGGAGGTAGCGCTCGGCGACCTGCTGATGGTGGTCGCGGCGACCTGCTACGCCCTCTACGGTGTGATGCTCAAGCGCTGGCCGCTGGACCTGCCGCCCTGGGTGCTGCTCTACGCTCAGGTGGTGTTCGCCGTGCTGTTCCTGCTGCCCCCCTATCTGATGGGACCGATGACTCCGGTGGATGGCCACAACGTCTGGTTGATCCTGTATGCCGGCATCCCCGCCTCCATCGTCACCACCTATCTGTGGATGCGCGCCATCCGCCAGATCGGCGCCAGCCAGGCCAGCATCTTCATCAATCTGATGCCGCTGTTCAGCGCGCTGATCGCCATGGCCTACCTGGGCGAACGCATCGCCCTGTTCCATCTGGTCGGTGGTGTGCTGGTGCTGGCCGGTGTGCTCATGGCCCAGACCCTGACTCAGCCGCTCGTACGCAGAGCCACGCGCAACATATGACCGTCGATACCACTTCACTCAATCGGGAAAGGAACTTCTTCGCGAACGACCAGACGTTGTGGCTGTTCGGCTACGGCTCTCTGATCTGGAAGGCCGAGTTTCCTTTCCACGAGCGCCGTCCCGCCCATATCGAAGGCTGGGCGCGGCGCTTCTGGCAGGGCTCCCACGATCACCGTGGCACGCCGGGGGCGCCGGGGCGCGTGGCAACGCTGATCGAATCCCCCGGCGCGCTCTGCCAAGGCATGGCCTATCGTATCGACGCCGACGTGCTGGGCCCGCTCGACGTACGCGAGAAGAACGGCTACCTGCGTGAACGGGTGACGCTGCATTTCGCCGAGGGCGACCATGCCGAGGGGCTGATCTATCTTGCCACGGCGGACAACGCCGCCTTTCTCGGCGCCGCACCGCTCGACGAGATGGCTCGCCAGATCGCCGCCGCTCACGGCCCCAGCGGCGCCAACCGCGACTACCTCCTGCACTTGGCCGACGCACTGGAACAGCTCGGCGCCGAGGACCGGCATGTCTTCGGGCTGGCGACTCGGGTAAGAGGCATAAGAGAAGCATAAAAAGTCAAGTTAGGTAACGCGCGGCCGATATTCCTTCAGAGCACCATGATCGAGAACGGTGCCAGCGACGGGGGACCGGCCGTGAAAGAAACCTTGAGTGCGGTAGAGGCAGACCTGAGCAGGCCCTGGTATCGCCTGCGCTTCAGTTCTGCGGTTGAGGCCCGCTTCGAGGCCGATACCGCCACCCGGCGCAGCCGCCACCTGCTGATCGCCGGCATCGTGGCCCTGGTCATCTACAACCTGTACATCTTCAACGACTATGTCATCAGGCCCGAATCCCTGCTGATCTCCGCCGGGATTCGTTTCGGCCTGATGACGCCTCTGGGCCTTGCAGCCCTCTATGTCATCTACCGTGGGATATCGCCGACTCTGCGCGAAGCGACCATGGCGGCCACCATCGTCATCGCCATGCTGCTCTCCAGTGCGAACTTCTACCTCTCGGACTCGCCCCACTCGTTTCTCGACACTTTCTCGTTCGGCTTGATTCTGCTGGTAGGCAATATCGTTCTCTCACTGCGCTTCGGCTTCGCCCTGGCCTCATCGTTGCTCTGTGCCGTGATCATGACGAGCTTCGTGATTCCTTATGAACACACCGACAGTGCCGTAAAGATCAATACACTGGTCGTCTTCACCTCGAGTGCCATCTTCACGCTGCTGGCCAACTACCGACTGGAGGCCAGCGAGCGCCAGGCCTATCTGCTGCTCTTGCGGGAACGGCTCGGCAACGAAGCCACGCTGCAGTCCAATCAGGTCCTGACGAAGATCTCGACCACCGACCCTCTGACTGGCGTGGCCAACCGTCGCCATTTGGATGAGGTAATGACCCAACGCTGGCACGAGGCCATTGCCGAGCGAACGATGCTCGGCCTGCTGGTACTCGATATCGACTGCTTCAAGAACTACAACGACCGCTATGGCCATCTCGAGGGTGACGTCTGTCTGCGCCGGGTTGCGCAGGAAATACAGCACCACGTGCGTCACGAGCTCGACCTGGTGGTGCGCTATGGCGGCGAGGAGTTCGTGGTGCTGATGCCCAACGCCTCGGCGTCTTCGGCCTTTCAGGCCGCCGAGCGCATTCGCCAGGGCATCGAAGCGCTGGCCATACCCAACGCAGGTGTGTCTCACTCACCAGTGGTCACGATCAGCATCGGTGTTGCCGTGACTCGTCCCAACACGGCCCTTCCACCCTCGCTGCTGCTGTTGCAGGCCGACGAGGCGCTTTACCAAGCCAAGCGCGAGGGGCGCAACCGCTGCGTATTGGCGCAGTTGCAGGAGGGCCAGTCCTCGGCACAGGCGCACCGGGACACTCCCCATGCCACTGGCCTTGCGTCATCCGATGGCGAGACGAAACGGTGAGCTACAGAACGTACATGCGTAGCGGCATCCATAGCCCCATGCCGATCATGATCAGGTTTTCGGTCAGCGACACGAAGCCCAGCGGCACCTTGCTGTCGCCACCCACGCAGGCGCACTTGAGTTCGCGCTTGTCGATGTAGACCGCCTTGAACACCGAGACGGCACCTACCGTACCGATGAACAGCGCGACGGGGGCGGCCAGCCATACCAGGGCGCCGGCCAGCATCAAGATGCCTGCCAGCGTCTCGGCATAGGGGTAGACGTAGCCATAGCGCACCTGACGCTGCGCCAGCAGGTCGTAGTTGAGGAACATGGTGCTGAAGCTCTCCACATCCTTGAGCTTTTGCAGCCCCAGCAGGGTCATGGCAATGGCCACGAAGTACTCCGGCATCCTGGTGCTCACCAGCGAGCCTGTCGCAGTCCAGCTCACGGCAAACCCCATCAGCAGCGCCGTGGCGAACAGGGCGATCACCGGCTGGTAGCTGGTTGCATCATCTCCCGGTGTCGCCAGGCCGAAATGCTCGCGCAGCGCGTCGTAGCCACCGATACGCCGGCCATTGATGAAGGCCTGAGGCGTCGTATCGACCCCATGCTCTTCCTTGAACGCCTCCGTCTCCTCCCGCGTGGTCAGATGATGATCCTCGACCTCGAAACCTTTGCGCTCCAGCAGGTCCTTGCTCTTCAGGCCGAAGGGGCACAGGTGCTCCTCCATGACCATGCGGTATAGCTTGGCCTGCCCCACTGGCTGTCCGTGAGCCATGACATCTCTCCTTGGGTCATGCATTCACCCCAAGGGTAGTCAATGAGAACGTCAGCGAATCCCCGCCCTGAGGAACGACTGCACGAACTGGCGCTGGAACAGCAGGAAGGCGATCAGCAGCGGGGCGATGCTGAGCAGCGTGGCGGCGCTGACGGTGGCCCAGTTGACGCCGGTTTCCGGCGCCGAGAAGATGCCGAGCCCCACGGTGAGCGGGCGGCTCTCCACCGAGTTGGTGACCACCAGCGGCCACAGGAAGTTGTTCCAGTGATGGCTGATCGAGACCAGGCCGTAGGCCAGGTAGGTGGGCTTGGCCAGGGGCACGTAGACCTTGAGCAGGATCGCCATCCAGCCGCAGCCCTCCACCCGGGCCGCCTCCTCGAGCTCCCTGGGAATGGTCTTGAAGGTCTGTCGCAGCAGGAAGATGCCGAAGGCGCTGGCCACGTAGGGCAGCCCGATGCCGGTGATGGTGTCGACCAGCCCCAGGCCGCTGGCGATGCGGTAGTTCTCGACGATCAGCACCTCGGGGAAGACGAACAGTTGGATCAGCACCAGCATGAACAGCACGTCGCGCCCGGGAATGGGAAAGCGGGCGAAGGCGAAGGCCGCCAGGGTGCAGACCACGAACTGCGCCAGCACCACCCCGGTGACCAGCAGGAATGTGTTGAGGTAGTAGCGGGCAAACGGCGCCTGGGCCCAGGCGTTGGCGAAGTTGTCCAGCGTCAGCGGAGCGAACAGGTCGAAGCGCACCATGTAGGCCGGCGGATGGAAGGCGGCCCAGATCGCGTAGAGCAGCGGGAAGATCCAGATGATCGCCAGCAGCCAGGCAGCCGTGTTCTCGAGACTCGGCACACGCAGGGCGTAGCGGCTGGCAGCGGGGCTGATGGCTCGGTTCATTGCGCGGTTCATTGATAGTGCGTCCTGCGGTCTAGCACGGTGAACTTGAGCGTGGCCACCACCGCCAGCACCAGCAGGATCACCACGGTGATGGTGGCGGCATAGGTGCGGTCGAAGAACGAGAAAGCGTTCTCGTAGACGTAGTAGAGCAGCAGGTTGGTGGCGTTATTGGGCCCGCCCTTGGTCAGGATGAACAGGTGATCGACCACCCGCACGGCGTTGATCAGGGCATTGATCAGTACGAACAGCGTGGTCGGCATCAGCAGCGGGAAGGTCACCCGCCAGAAGAAGCTCCAGCGGCTGGTGCCCTCCAGGTCCGAGGCCTCCTTCAGCTCCGGCGGGATGCTCTGCAGCGCCGCCAGGTAGAAGATCATGAAGAAACCGGCCTCCTTCCACACCGTCATCACGATCACCGAGGTCAGCGCCACGCTGGGGTCGCCCAGCCAGTTGACCCCGGAGAGCCCCAGCGCGCCGAGCAGCTTGTTGAACAGGCCGATCTGCGGCGCGTAGAAGAACATCCAGATGTTGGCCGCGGCGATCATCGGCAGGATGGTCGGGGTGAAATAGGCCATGCGCACGAAGCCGCGCCCCGGCAGGCGGGCGTTGACGAACAGCGCCATGCCCAGCGCCAGGGCGATGGAGGTGGGAATGGTGCCGAAGGCATAGATCAGGTTGTTGCGCGCCACCCGCCAGAAGGTGCGATCCTCCACCAGCATGGCGTAGTTCTCCAGCCCGACGAACTCCGGCGGCGCGCCGCGAAAGCCGGGCAGGAAGAAGCTGTTGATCAGCGTCGCCACGGTGGGCAGGTAGGCGAAGGTGCCGAGCAGCACCGCCGCCGGCAGCAGCAACAGCGCACCGTAGATCTGCATGCGTCGGTCGGCGTTGTGGATTACCAAGACTTGACTCCTGCACCATCGCGGGCGCCGGGGATAGGTCAATGAGGAGGTCATTTGCCATGGATGGCAAATGTAGCGTCCAAGGAGGGATTCACAGCGCCTCCTCATTGACCTTTGTTCCCGGCGGCCTCGTCTGCGAAAGCTCGTCGAGTAGGCCTTTCCTCAACGTGAACGTGCGTAGCGGCGCAGCGCCGCATCGGCTTCGGCCTGGGCCTGCTTGAGCGCCTCCTCCGGCGACATCTGACCGGTCAGCGCCGCTTGCACGGCGTTGTCCAGCGCCCGGCGCACCCGCCCGCCCTGGTAGGTGGCCAGCTCCGCAGTGGCGTGCTCGAGCTGGTCGCGGGCTACCGCCGCCGGCGCGAACTCCTCGACGTAGTTGCGCAGCGCCTCGGTCTCGTAGGAGGCCGGGCTCACGCCCATGTAGCCGGTTTCGATCGACCAGGCCGCGGCGCGCTCGGGGTCGGTCATCCAGCGGATGAAGGTCATCGCCGCGCGCTGCTCCTCCTCGGTGCTGTCCTTGAACAGGTAGAAGTTGCCGCCGCCGGTGGGGCTGCCACGCTGGGTGTTCATGGGCAACATGGCCACACCGAAATCGAAGCCGGCCTCGTTGCGCACCGCGGTGAGGTTGCCAGTGGTGTGCCACATCATGGCCGTGGCCTGCTCGATGAAATTCTGGCGCAGCGTGCCCCACTCGATGGTGCCGTCGGGCATGGCCTGATGCTCCTGAGAGAGCGAGACCCAATACTCCAGCGCCTCGATGGCAGCGGGATCGTCGAAATAGACCTCGGTGCCCTCTTCGTTCATCAGCCGGTGACCGTTCTGGAAAGCGAAGGCCTGGAACATCCAGTAGGGGTAGCCGGTGGACGGCACCATCACGCCCCACTGCTGGCCGTTGCTCGCCTCGCGCACCGCGGCGGCCATCTCGGCCATCTCCTCCCAGTTCTCGGGCGGCGTCTCGGGGTCGAGCCCGGCGGCCTCGAAGGCGTCCTTGTTCCAGTAGAGCACGATGGTGGAGCGCTGGAAGGGGATGCCGTAGGTCTGGCCGTCGATCTGGCCGTTCTCCATCAGCCCGGGATAGAAGCCGTCGAGCCATTCACGCTCCTCGTCGGTTTCGATCACCGAGTCGAAGGAGACGATGGCGTCCTGCTCCAGCAGGTCGAACAGGTCGATGGAGAACAGCACCGAGAGCTGCGGCGCATTGCCTGCCTCGATGGCTGACATCGCCCGCACCCGGGTGTCGTCATAGTTGCCGGCATAGATGGCGTTCACCGAAATATCCGGGTGCTCGTTCTCGAACTCGGCCACCAGACCGTCGATCACGTCGGTCAAGGCCCCGCCCACGGCCACCGGGTAGTACATGGTCAGCTCGGTCTGGGCCTGGGCGTTCAGCGAGCCGGAGGCCAACAGCCCGGCCACCGCCGCGGCACCCAGTCTGCCGCCTGATAGAGAGAAGCGTGCGTTCATCGGTTCACTCCTGAAGAGTCGTTCCCTGCGGGATGGGACGAGGCTCGTGCCTCGCGTTCTTGGGTCGAAGCGCCGGCAAGGCCCGGCTCGAAGCGATGGCGCCCGGGCGGTGCGGCCAGGTCGTGCCCCGCAATCGCCAGCCGCTGCCCATCGCCTGCATCGAAGAAGTGCGCCGCCTCGCGCCGCCACTGCAGCCGACAGGGCGAGCCGGCAGCGAGCGACGGCCTGCCGTCGAGACGGGCGCGCAGCTGCTGGCTGCCCACCTTGAGCCGCACAATGCTGTCGGCACCGAGGTATTCGGCATCGATCACCTCGGCGGGCACGCCGGGAGCATCGGCCGGCAGCAGGCGGATCTCCTCCGGGCGCAGACCCAGCCAGTGTCCCTTGGCCTCGTGGGGTGCCACGCTGCAGCGGGGCTCGCCGTCGATCACCGCGCCGTCCGCCGCTGCGGCGAGCGCCACCAGATTCATCGCCGGGCTGCCGATGAAGCCGGCGGCAAAGGCGCTGGCCGGGCGCTCGTAGAGCTCGCTCGGGGTGGCGTCCTGCACGATGCGCCCATCCTGCATCAGGATCACCCGATCGCCCATGCTCATCGCCTCGACCTGGTCGTGGGTGACGTAGATCACCGTCATGCCGAGCCGCTGCTGCAGGGCCTTGATCTCGCGACGCATCTCGCCGCGCAGGCGGGCGTCGAGGTTGGACAGTGGCTCGTCCATCAGGCAGATGGGGTGTTCGGAGATGATCGCCCTTGCCAGCGCGACCCGCTGGCGCTGGCCACCGGAGAGCTGGGCCGGCTTGCGCTCGAGATAGGCTTCCAGATCGACCAACTGGGCCACCCGCGCCAGTCGCTCGCGGCGCTCGGCCTTGGGCACCTTGCGGCTGCGCAGGCCGAAGACGATGTTGTCGGCCACGCTCAGGTGAGGAAACAGCGCGTAGGACTGAAACACCATGCTGATGCCGCGGTCGCCCGGCGGCAGGTGGGTGACGTCGCGCCCGCCGATCTCGATGCGGCCGGAGGACGCCTGTTCGAGCCCGGCGATCATGCGCAGCGTGGTCGACTTGCCGCAGCCCGAGGGGCCGAGCAGGATGACGAACTCCCCCGGCGCCACGTCGAAGCCGATGGCGTCGACGGCAGCGGTATCGCCCCAGCGCTTGCTCACGGCCTCGAGCCGGATGCGCTGATGATCTCGCATGGTGGCGTGCGGGGCGGATGGCTGGCGCTGCGGGCCCTGATCCTGACCCTGATTATTGTTGTCTGGGTTCATACTGCTTCCGCGTTGCCCGTGAAGGCGTGGCATGGCTGTCATCGACTCTCCCGAAACTCAGCGTAGCCGCTAATTCGACGAAGTGCGGCCATGCTGACGACTTTCGATGACACCGCTATGACACGATGACGACCTCCGCCATGTTACGGAGGCAGCGAGCCCGGCATGCTAGACTGCTGGCTTTCCCCTGATCAGGAACCGAGCGCAATGTCCCTTGAAGACCTGCACCTCAATCTCCGCAACCTGACGCAGGACGATTACCCTCAGCTCAAGCAGCTGATGGATGCCGTCTACGACGACATCGGCGGGGCCTGGCCGCAGCACTCCATCGACCGGCTGATTCAGGAGTTCCCCGACGGCCAGATCGCCATCGAGGACGACGAGCGGCTGGTGGGCGTGGCGCTCACCGTACGGGTCGACTACGACGAGTTCTCCAACCCGCACAAGTACGACGATCTGGTGGGCAACCGCGAGATCATCTTGAACGACCCCGAAGGCGACGCCATGTACGGGCTGGACGTGCTGATCCATCCCGATTACCGCGGCTACCGCCTGGGCCGCCGCCTCTACGAGGCGCGCAAGGAGCTGTGCCGCTCGCTCAACCTGCGCTCGATCCTGGCCGGCGGACGCATCCCCCAGTATCACGAGCACGCAGAGGAGCTCTCGCCCGCCGAGTACATCGAGCGGGTGGCGCGCAAGGAGATCTACGACCCGATCCTGTCGTTCCAGTTGGCCAACGACTTCCAGGTCAAGCGGCTGCTGCGCAAGTACCTGCCCGAGGACGAGAAGTCCCAGGGCTACGCCACCCTGCTCGAGTGGAACAACATTCTCTATGAACCCGCCGAGCGGGTGCTGGAGAACCGCCCCACCCAGGTACGGGTGGGCGCGGTGCAGTGGCAGATGCGCGAGTGCGCCTCGGTGGAGTCGGTGCTGCAGCAGGTGGAGTACTTCGTCGATGCCATCTCCAGCTATCAGAGCGATTTCGCGGTGTTCCCGGAGCTGTTCAATGCCCCAGTGATGGGCCTGCAGGACCGCGCCACCCAGCAGGACCAGCTCGCCGCCATCCGCTACCTGGCCGGCTTCACCGAACGGTTCAAGACCGAAATCTCGCGCATGGCGGTCTCCTACAACATCAACATCATCGCCGGCTCGATGATCGAGGTGGGCGAAGACGACCGGCTCTACAACGTCTGCTACCTGTGCCATCGCGACGGCGACATCGAGAAGCAATCCAAACTGCACATCACGCCCCAGGAGCGCCGCGAGTGGGTGATCGAGGGCGGCGACGAGCTGCGCGTGTTCGAGACCGACGCCGGACGCGTCGGCATCCTGATCTGCTACGACGTGGAGTTCCCCGAACTCGGCCGGCTGCTGGCCGACCAGGACATGGACATCCTGTTCGTGCCGTTCTGGACCGACACCAAGAACGGCTACCTGCGGGTGCGCCACTGCGCCCAGGCGCGGGCCATCGAGAACGAGTGCTACGTGGTGCTGTGCGGCAGCGTGGGCAACGTACCGTCGATCCGCAACCTGGACATCCAGTACGCCCAGTCGTCGGTGTTCACGCCCTCGGACTTCGCCTTCCCCCACGACGCGGTGCTCTCCGAGACCACGCCCAACACCGAGATGGTGATCTTCTCCGACCTCGACCTCACCCGGCTCACCGTGGTGCGCGCCGAGGGCTCGGTGACCAATCTCAAGGACCGGCGCAAGGATCTGTTCGACCTGCGCTGGCGCGACTGGTCGTGGAAGTCCGGCTCGCGGCAGGAAGAGAGCTGAGGCCATGTTTCGCCACCTGCGCCGCTGGCGGGCCGAACGCTTCGAGGCCCGCCATCCGTTTCCCGCGGAAGCCTGGGCCGAGGCCCGCTCGCGCCTGCCGCTGCTGACCTTTCTCGGCGACGAGGAGGCCGAGCGCCTGGGCCGGCGCGCCTGGCACTTCCTGCACACCAAGCGCACCAGCATGCACCCCGACCTGGCCGCCCACACCACCTTCGACGAGCCCGCCCAGCTGGCTCTCGCGGCCCAGGCTTGCCTGCTGACCCTGGGCTGGTCGGACGACGACCACGACGAGGCGTTCAGCGGCTTCCACGAGATCCTTATCCTGCCGGACGCCTTCCACCGCCAGGTGGAGGAGATGGACGAATTCGGCGTGATGCACGCCTACGAGGACGAGCGCGCCGGTGAGACCTCGGCCCAGGGGCCGGTGGTGGTGGCCTTCCCCGACCTGATGGAGAGCGGCGACTTCAGCGGCTTCAACGTGGTGATCCACGAACTCGCCCACAAGCTCGACATGGGCAATTCGCTCGACGTCGACGGTTTTCCGCCGCTGCCCCGGGACATGGATCCCAAGGAGTGGCATCGCGTCTTCACCGCGGTGTGGGACGACCTGCAGGCGCACCTGGAACGCGGCGAAGAGCCGCCCATCGACGACTACGCCGCCACCCACCCCGGCGAGTGCTTCGCGGTGTGCTGCGAGGCCTTCTTCTCCGCCCCGGACGTGCTCAGCGGTGCCTACCCCGAGCTGTACGACCTGCTCACCCGCTACTTCCGTCAGGACCCGCTAACTCGCCTTCCCCCGCTCGAGCTCGAGGAAGCCTAGACTCTGCCGCAAAACTGCCTCAGCCACGTTCTAGCAACCCGACCAGCTCCGGCACCGGCTTGTCCGCATGGCCGGCGTCGCTGGCCTGGCGATAGAGCGCCAGCACCGCTTCGGCCACCCCGCCCTCGGCGGCGAGATCCTCGGTCATGGTGCGGTAGTAGCCGATGTCCTTGAGCGCGTTGGCCACGCTGAAGCGGAATCCGGATGGATCGCCAGCTTCGATGTAGGGGCGCAGCCGCTCCAGCACCACCCCACCGCCGCCGCCCTTGCCCAGCACGTCGAGCAGCGCCGCATCGTCGATGCCGGCCCGACGCGACGCCGCCGCGGCTTCGGCCAGCACCGCGGTGAAGCCCAGCGAGACGAAGTTGTGCAAGAGCTTCAGGGTATGCCCCGCCCCCACCGGCCCGGCGTGGGCGATGTTCTCGGCGAAGCATTCGAGCAGCGGGCGCACCTCGGTGAACAGCGCCTCGGGCGCGCCGACGATCAGGTTCAGTCGCCCCTCCTCGGCTTCCTTGGGCGTACGGGTCATGGCGGCGTCCATGAAGCGACCGCCCGCCGCCGTTACGCGAGCAGCGACTCGTTCGGTGGAACTCGGCAGCGCCGTGGAGCAGTCGATCACCAGCGTGCCGGGCGCCAGCCCTTCGAGCACCCCGCCCGGTTCGAACAGCACCGCCTCCACCTGAGGCGAGCCGGTCACGCACAGGATCACCACCTCGGCGGCCTCGGCCACCTCGCGTCCGCTGCCCTTGGCCACCGCACCGGCGCCGAGCAGGTCTTCCACCGGCTGGTTGCCCGGATGATCCAGAAAGCAGAGCGCATGGCCACCGCGCAGAATGTTGGCGGCAATGCCGTGCCCCATCAGACCGACCCCGACCAGGCCGACCCGGCGTGATGCCTTCATGTCTCTCTCCTCTCGCTGTGAATCGTTCGTCTCAACCATGCCGGATCGCCACGGTCTTCAGCCGGGTGTAGCTGCGCAGCCCTTCGAAGCCCTTCTCGCGGCCGTGTCCGGAGCGTCCCACACCGCCGAACGGCAGCTCGATGCCGCCACCCGCGCCGTAGTTGTTGATGAACACCTGACCGCTGCGGATGCCCTTGGCCAGGCGCAGCTGACGGCCGCCGTCGCGGGTCCACACACCGGCACAGAGGCCGAAGTCGGTAGCATTGGCCAGGCGCAGTGCCTCGGCCTCGTCGCGAAAGAGCTGCACCGCCAGCACCGGGCCGAACAGTTCCTCACGCAGCACGGCATGGCCGGCGGGGATGTCGGTGAGTAGATGGGGCACCACGAAATGGCCGCCCACGGGGGCTCCGGCGGCCAGCTCACCCTTCGCCGCCACCCGCACGCCATCGGCCTGGGCGGCTTCCAGGCGTGCCTCCAGGCCGGCCTTCTGGCGGGCGTTGATCAAGGGGCCGCAGTCGGCGTTGGCTTCGCCGGCATCGCAGCGCAGCGCCGCGAAGCGCTCGACTAGCTCGCCCAGCACCGCCTCGGCACAGCTCGCCTCCAGCAGCAGGCGGCTGCCGGCCGAGCAGGTCTGGCCGGCATTCTGGATGATGGCGCGCACCACCGTGTCCAGCACTTGCGGCATGTCGGCATCGGCGAAGACGATCTGCGGCGACTTGCCACCCAGCTCCAGGGTCACCGGCACATGGTGCGCCGCGGCGGCCTGAGCCACCTGAGTGCCCGTGACGGGCGAGCCGGTGAAGGAGAGATGATCGATGGCCGGGTGCGAGGCCAGCGCCGCACCCGCCTCACGCCCCAGTCCCGGCACCACGTTGAGCACGCCGGGCGGCAGGCCCGCCTCGCAGGCCAGCTCGGCCAGGCGCAACACGCTCAGGCAGGCGTCTTCGGCGGGCTTGAGCACCACGCTGTTGCCGGTGGCCAGCGCCGCCGCCACGCAGCGTCCGAAGATCTGCGCCGGATAGTTCCAGGGGATGATCTGAGCGCACACACCATAGGGCTCGCGCAGGGTGAGCACGGCAAAGCCTTCGTCGAACGGTATCGTCTCGCCGTGCAGCTTGTCGGCTCCGCCGCCGTAGAAGCGGAAGTAGCGTGCGCAGGCGCGAATATCGGCCTCGGCCTGGGCCATCGGCTTGCCGGTGTCGGCGCACTCCAGTGCCGCCAGGTTGGCGTGGTCGGCATCGATGGCGTCGGCGAACTGCAGCAGCCACTCGCCGCGCCGCTTCGCACTCCAGCGCGCCCACTCGCCCAGGCTGCCGCTGAAGGCGCGACGCGCAGCGTCGACGGCCACCATCACCTCTTCGGCCTGGCAGCGGGCGATCTGGGCGATGGTCTGGCCGCTGGAGGGGGCCTCCACGTCGAGCAGCGCCTGGGTCGGCACCCATTCGCCGCCGATCAGGGCGTGTCGGGGCGGAATCACGGGTAGCACGGTCATACATCCTCCTTGTCGTTGTCGTTGTCTTTGTCCTTGAGATCGTTCCTCAGTAGACCAGTCTCACCAGACCCAGCGAGATCCACGGCATGTAGGTGATCGCTATCAGGCAGGCCAGCACCACCAGCACGAAGCGCACCAGCCAGGGCAGCATCTGATCGATGGAGATCTTGGCCACCGCACAGGCGGCGAACAGGTTCACGCCCAGCGGCGGGGTGATCATGCCCAGCGCCAGGTTGACCACCATGATCAGACCGAAATGCACCGGGTGAACGCCGAACTGGATGGCGATCGGCGTCAGGATCGGCGCCAGCACCAGGATGGCGGCGGAAGTCTCTATGAACATGCCGACGATCAGCAGCAGCACGTTGACCGCCAGCAGGAAAGTCATGGGGCTGTCGAACACGCCGGTCACCCAACCGGCGATATGGCCCGGCAGGCCCGTCCGGCTGATCAGGAAGCTGAACAGCGAGGCCGCGGCAATGATCAGCATCACCGCGGCGGTGGAAATCACGCTCTGGCGCAGGATCGGCCACAGATCGGCCACCTTGAGCTCGCGATAGTAGAGCCCGCCCACCAGCAGGGCGTAGAACACTGCCACCGCCGAAGCCTCTGTGGGAGTGAATACGCCGCCGTAGATCCCGCCGATCACCACCACCGGCATCAGCAGCGCCGCCCAGGCGCGCTTGAACGAGATCACGAAGCTGGTGCTGTCCTTGTGGTCCTCCAGGCCGAAGCCGCGCACCTTGCAGAACAAATAGAGGAACAGGATCAAGGCAGTACCAATGAGCAGGCCCGGCCCTACCCCGGCCAGGAACAGCTGACCGATGGAGGTGTCGGTGCTTACGCCGAACAGGATCAGCGGGATCGACGGCGGGATCAGCACCCCGAGCTCCGCCGACGAGGCCTGGATCGAAGCCGCCAGCGGCTTGGGGTAGCCATGGCGCACCATGGCCGGAATCAGGATGGCGCCGATGGCGAAGGTGGTCGCCACGCTGGAGCCGGACACCGCGGCGAACATCATGCAGGTCAGCACGCAGGTCATCGCCAGCCCGCCCTGCACGCCGCCGACGATGGATTTAGCCAGGTCCACCAGGCGCTGGGAGATGCCGCCGGCCGCCATCAGATTGCCGGCGAGAATGAAGAACGGGATCGCCATCAGCGGGAACTTGTCGATGCCGATGAACATCTGCTGCGGCACCAGCAGCAGTGGCAGCCGGGTGAAGAACTCGATACCGATGATCGAGGCCAGCATGATCGACACGGCGATCGGCACGCCGAAGGCGAACAGGATGATCAATGACAGACCGATGACCAGGTTCATGAGCGCGGCCCTCTGCGTTCGACGTCCTCGGCGGTCTCGGGCATGGTACGGCGCAGGTCGTGCATTTCCACCTCGGGTGAGGCTTCGTCCAGGTCGGGGCCCACAGCCTCGCGGCCAGTCAACTGGGCCAGCAGCCGGGCAACGACCGAGACGATGGCGAAACCGGCGCCGATGGGAATGGCGGCGTAGGCGTAGGCCATGGAGATGTTCATGCCCGACATGGTCTGGTTGGCAACGCGCCGGGTCATGAGAATGCCGTAGTGGACCAGCACCGCCAGCACCAGCAGGCAGCACAGCACGATAGCGATTTCGAGCACCAGCAGCAGACGCTGCGGCACCAACTTGTAGATCGCCTCCACGGCCATCATGTAGCCGCCACGGAAGGTCGCGGCGGCGGCCATGAACACGCACCAGATCATCGCCGTGCGCGCCGCCACCTCGGTCCAGGTGGAGGGCGCATTGAAAACGAAGCGGGTCAGCACCTGATAGAAGCTGAACGACACCGACACCACCAGCATGACGACGGCGACGACCATGGCCAGGCGCGTCAGCTGACGTTCGAAACGAAGAAAGAGATCCACCATGGGCTCACGATTCCTGCCGACGCGCTCCCGCTATACACCGGGAGCGCAGTTGGGTAACTCAGCGTAGAGAAGTGCCCGCGCGACGCGGTGACGCCGCACGGGCATTCACGCTCTTCTCAGCAGCTGGCCGCCTTCTCCTGGATCCTCTCCAGCATCTCGCTGCCGTGCTGGCGGGTGAAGATCTCGTAGGCCGGCTCGACCGCCTGCTGGAAGGGGCCGATGTCGATCTCGGTGTTGACCGTCATACCGTTGTCGCGCAGCAGGGCCACGCCCTCCTCCTCGAGCCGCGACACCTCGCCGCGAGTCGCTTCGGCCGAGGCACGGGCGGCTTCGTGGAACCACTCGCGCTCCTCGTCGCTGAGCCCGTCGAGCAACAGCGGCGAGCCCAGCACGGCGGCGGGGGAATAGACGTGCCCGGTGAGCGAGAGATGGTCCTGCACTTCCCAGAAGTTGGTGGCGACGATCACCGTGATGGGATTCTCCTGGCCATCCACCACACCCTGCTGCAGCGCCGTGAAGAGCTCCGGGAAGGCCATCGGAGTGGGCCGTGCACCCATCTGGCGGAAGGCCTCCTGGTGCACCTCGTTCTCCATGGTGCGCACCCGCAGCCCTTCGGCATCGCTGGGGCTGGTCACTTCGCGGCGGCTGTTGGTGAGGTGACGGAAGCCGTTCTCCGACCAGGCCAGGCCGACCAGGTCGTGCTGCCCCATCTTCTCCAGCAGCTCGCCGCCGAGCTCGCTGTCGAGCACGCAGCGGGCCTGATCATAGCTCTCGAACAGGAACGGCAGGTCGAGCACGTAGGTCTCCGGCACGAAGTTGCCGAGCGGGCCGGTGGAGGTGATGACCACGTCCACGGTGCCGATCTGCAGGCCCTCGATCATCTCGCGCTCGCCGCCCAGCGCGCCGGAGGCGTATTCGGTGACCGTGAAGGCGCCGCCGCTGAGTTCTTCCAGGGTCTCCTTGAAGGCCTGGGCACCCACCGCATAGTGGGAGGTGGAAGAGAGGGTGTGACCCAGGCTGACCTCCTGGGCGGCCTGGGCATTGGCGACCAGAGCGGCGGCAGTGATGCCGCCGATGGCGGCGGTGAGGGCGTGGCGTACGAACTGCGTTTTCATTGTTGTGACCTCTTCGTCGTGAAACACCTCGGTGGTTGTCGGCGGCCTGTCGGCCGCGGCTATGTGCTCGCTATCGGCTGCGCTCCTCGATGAACGCCGTGACGATATCGTGCAGGCTGCGGTCGCCGGCGAAGCCCAGCTCCCGCGCCCGGCGGGTCTCGAAGCGTGCCGGCCAACTGGCGACGATCGCCTCGATACGCGGATCGGGCTCGTGGCGCACCCGCGCCAGCGCCTCCTCACCCGCGACCTGACGCAGGGAGTCGAGCATCTCGGCCACGCTGACCGTGATGCCCGGCAGCATGAAGGCGCGAAACGGTGCCAGCGCCTCACCCGACACCTCGGCGCCATGAATCAGCGCCTCGATCACCTTGGCTGGCGACATCACGAACAGCTCCAGGGAGGTGGCCACGGGACAGACGGCCTCCTCACCGTTGAGCGGCTCGCGCAGGATGCTGGAGGCGAAGCTCGAGGCGGCGGCGTTGGGTCGTCCCGGACGCACGATGATGGTCGGCAGACGCAGCACGCAGCCATCGATCAGGCCGCGTCGGCTGTAGTCGTTGATCAGCAGCTCGCACATCGCCTTCTGGGTGCCGTAGGAGTTCTGCGGCTGCAGCGCGGTCATGTCGTCGAGCACCGCGGGCAGCTCGCCGCCGTAGGCGGCAACCGAGCTCGCCATGATCAGACGGGTATTGGCCAGCCCCCGCTCGCGGCAGCCCTCCAGCAGTGCCCGGGTGGCATCGAAGTTGACCTCCATGCCGAGATCCAGGTCGGCCTCGGCGGCGCTGCTAACCACCGCGGCCAGGTGATACACGACCTGCGGACGCGCATCGAGCACTGCGTCCAGCGCACCGGGCTCGGTGATATCCAGCGCCAACCCTGCGACGTCTGCCGTGTCGCTGGGCGGGCACGGTGGCTCGACCTGATCGACCAGCGTCAGACGCTGAATGGCCTCACCTCTCAGCTCGCCGCGTGCCAGCAGCCGAGTAGCAAGACGCTGGCCGAGGAAACCGGCGCCGCCGGTAATGACGATGTGCATGTCTGGCATCCTGTCGTTGTCGTTGTGTTTGCCGTTGCGCTCAGACCATGAGCCCGTAGTCACGCCCCCAGCCCAATCCTTGCCGGGTGCCCGCCGTGGGCCGGTACTCGCAGCCGATCCAACCCTGGTAGCCGAGCCGCTCCAGCCGCTCGAAGAGGGCGGGATAGTGCACCTCGCCGACGTCCGGTTCGTGGCGCTCCGGTACGCCGGCGATCTGGATATGTGCAATGGCGGTGAACTGCCGTTCCAGATGACGGATCAGATCGCCCTCCATGACCTGGCAGTGATAGAGATCGAACTGCAGACGCAGGCTGCCGTTGGCCCCGACCTGCTCGAGCACCGCCATGGCCTGGGCCTGGCGCGAGAGGAAGTAGCCCGGCATGTCGCGGGTGTTGATCGGCTCGATCAGCACCTGGCGCCCCACCTTGGCCGCCTCGGCGGCGGCGAAGCGCAGGTTGCTCACGTAGGTAGCATGGTGGCGCGCCCGCGTCTCAGCATCGGCGCCGACCGGCAGCAGCCCGGCCATGGCGTGCACGCGGGGGCAGTCGAGGGCTTCGGCGTAGCGCAACGCCTCGACCACGCCGTCGCGAAATTCCGCCTCACGCCCGGGCAGACTGGCCAGACCGCGCTCGCCGGCCTCCCAGTTCCCCGGCGGCATGTTGAACAGCACCTGCTCGACGCCGGCTTCGCGCAGCGCACCAGCCAGCTCCTCGGGAGTGTAGGCATAGGGGAACAGGTACTCCACGCCGCGAAAGCCCGCCGCCGCAGCCGCCTGGAAGCGGTCGAGGAAGTCGTGCTCGGTGAACAGCATGCTGAGATTGGCGGCCAGTCGAATCATGTTTCGCGTCTCGTGTTCTTGGGTCGTGGGGCGGCATCAGTCACGGGGAAAACGGGCCTCCAGTTCGGCAACCTGCTCGGGCGTCAGTCCGCGCGGATTATGGCCGCGCAGCAGCAGGTAGAGCTTGGCGGTCTCCTCCAGCTCCTCGGTGGCGTAGACCGCCGCCTCCAGGTTCTTGCCCGCCACCACCGGGCCATGGTTGGCCAGCAGCACAGCGCTGTGCTTGCCGGCCAGGCCGCGCACGGCATCTCCCAGCGCCGGGTCTCCCGGCACGTGATAGGGCACCAGGGGCAGGCGCCCCACCCGCATCACGTAGTAAGCGGTGAGCGGCGGGATGCAGTCGCAGGGGTCGACGTCGGGCAGGCAGGAGACCGCCACCGAATGGGTCGAGTGCAGATGCACGATGGCACCGGCACGGGGGCGCTCGGCGTACATCGCCATGTGCAGGAAGTGCTCCTTGGTCGGGGCGTCGCCGTCGAGCAGGCAGCCGTCGCGGTCGAGGCGCGAGATCCTTGCCGGATCGAGCCGGCCCAGGCAGGCGTTGGTCGGCGTCATCAGCCAGCCGCCGTCTTCCAGGCGTACGCTGATGTTGCCGCTCGAGCCCATGGTCAGGCCGCGATCGAACAGCGACTTGCCGAGCGTGGCGATCTGCTCGCGCAGGCGATGGCAATCGGCCGTGCTCATGTCACACCTCCGCTGTCGCCGACGGTTGGCAGCACCTCGAAGGCGCGCAGGAAGAAATCCTCCCCGCCGAAGTTGCCCGACTTCAGCGCCAGCGACAGCGGCGCCTGGCGACCGGCCAGCATGGCCTGGGTCCAGGGCACGCCGGGGTCGATCTGCTCGCCGATGCGCAGGGCACAGACGCCCAGCGCCGACACCACGGCACCGGAGCTCTCGCCGCCCGCCACCACCAGGCGTCCCACGCCCTCGTCGACCAGCCGTCGGGCGAGTTCGCCCAGCGCCTTCTCCACCAGTTCGCCGGCCCGTTCGCGTCCCAGCATCTGCTGCACCCGGCGCACCCGCTCGGCATCAGCCGAGGCGTAGATCAGCACCGGGCGGCCACCGGCCAGGTGTCGGCGAGCGAAGGCCAGCGCCCGCTCCAGATGGTCGGGCCCTTCGGCCAATGAGGCCGGATCGAGAGCAAAGCCGGGAAAGCGCGTGAGAAAGGCGTCGACCTGGGCCAGGGTGGCCCGCGAGCAGCTACCCGACAGCACCAGAGCACTGCCCGACGCCGGCAGCAACGCCCCCGCCGCCGCGATCTCGCCCAGCCAGCCGCGCCGGCGGTACGCGGCGGGCAGCGTCTGCCCCAGCCCCGAGCCGCCGGTGACCAGCGGCAGGTCGGCCGTCGCCTCGGCCAACACGGCCAGGTCGCGCTCGTCGAGAGTGTCGCAGATCGCCTGGCGTACGCCCTGCCCGGCCAGTTCGTCGAGCCGTGCCCGGGCGGCCTCGGCGCCCTGAGCCAGCGTCGGCCACGGCAGCAGCCCTACGGGGTGCCGGCTCTGGCGCGCCAGCACGCGGACCAGATCGGCGTCGTGCATCGGGTTGAGCGGGTGGTGCTGCATGCCGCTTTCGTTGAGCAGCCGGTCGCCGACGAACAGATGGCCCTGATAGACGGTGCGACCGTTGGCCGGAAAGGCCGGCACCATGACGCTCAGCTGCGCGTCGAGGCGTTCCAGCAGCGCCTCGCCGACCGGGCCGATGTTGCCGGCCTCGGTGGAGTCGAAGGTGGAGCAGTACTTGAAGAAGAGCTGGCGGGCGCCCTCGCCGCGCAGCCACTCCAGCGCCGCCAGCGAATCGCGTATGGCCTCGTCGGCCGGGCAGGAGCGCGACTTCAGCGCCACCACCACCGCATCGATCCGCTTTGCGTCCTCGACCAGCTCGGCCAGGGGGCGCTCGGGCACGCCGATCAGCTGCACGCAGCGCATGCCGCCACGCACCAGGTTGTTGGCCAGGTCGGTGGCCCCGGTGAAGTCGTCGGCAATGGCGCCCAGCACGATCGCCATGCTCAAGCTCCCTCGTCGTTGGCCGCCTCGGGCAGGGCAATGCCCGAGAGGCGCTGGTAGACCTTGATCACCGCCGAGTCGTCCTCGCGGCCGAAACCGGCGCCCTTGGCGGCGGTGAACTGCTGCAGTGCGCTGGCGGCAATGGGAGTGGGCATGGCCAGCTCGCGGCCGGTCTCGTGAACGATGTTGAGATCCTTGACGAAGATGTCCACCGCCGAGAGCGGGGTATAATCGCCCTCGAGAATGTGCGGTACGCGGTTTTCGAACATCCAGGAGTTACCGGCGGATTGGCTGATCACCTCATACACGCGGCGCGGCTCCAGCCCCATGCGGACGCCCAGTGCCACCGCTTCGGCCGCGGCGGCGATATGCACGCCGGCCAGCAGCTGGTTGACCAGCTTCATGCTGGAGCCGATGCCCGGCGAAGCGCCCAGGCGATGCACGACCTCGGCCATGGCATCGAGTACCGGCCCGGCCTTGTCGAAGGCCTCGGCGCTACCGGATGCCATCACCGAGAGCCGACCAGCCCGCGCCTTGGCCGCCCCGCCGCTGATCGGCGCGTCGAGCATCAGCAGGCCGCGCTCGGCCAGCCGGGCGCCCAGCCCCTCGGCCAGGCTCGGCGCCACGGTGGCACACTGGATCACCAGCGCGCCAGGCGCCAGCGCATGGGCGAGTCCGTTCTCGCCGAACAGCACCTGCTCGACTTGGGCGGCATTGACCACCACGACCAGCACCACGTCGCACTGCGCGGCAAGCTCGGCAGGCGTCGCCACGCAGCGTCCGCCGGCCTCCTCGAAGGCGCGGCAGGCCGCTGCGGTCACGTCGCAGCCGACCACCGTCAGGCCACGCTCGTGCAGCGCCGTTGCCGTACCCAGGCCCATGGCACCCAGGCCGATGACGCCCACTCTTGGAGTCATACCGTCGCTCACCGCCGCTCTCCCCGTTCGTCTGTTCGCATTGGTGCTATTCGTTGTATTCGTTCTAGGCGTTCTGTCCGTTCTACCCATTCCAGCGACTCGCTCTACCCGTCTACCGGCTCGAAGTCCGTTGCTTCCGGTGGCGTTTTAGCGCTGGCTGATTTCGTTATGTTAGCGCTATCATGTTAGCGCTAACAT
This sequence comes from Halomonas sp. MCCC 1A11062, assembly GCF_021404355.1. Lineage (NCBI taxonomy): Bacteria > Pseudomonadati > Pseudomonadota > Gammaproteobacteria > Oceanospirillales > Halomonadaceae > Halomonas > Halomonas sp. MCCC 1A11062. Next base: position 147,229 of record NZ_JABFTW010000005.1, on the reverse strand, counting down.
CGTTGTAGTAGATTCACCGACTCGCAGCAAGGGGCGGCCAGGAGGATACGACCATTGTCTAACGATGCGCACAACTCGCGTCGACGACGCAGCACCGAGCAGCCCACACTCAAGCAGGTAGCCGACGCCGCCGGCGTCTCGGCCATCACCGCGTCGCGCGCACTGAATCGCCCCGATCAGGTCAACGAACTCACCCGTGCGCGGGTCCTCGAGGCCGTGGAGCGCCTGGGCTACGTACCCAATCTGGTGGCCGGCAGCCTGGCATCGGCCCGCTCACGCTTCATTGCCGTCATCGTGCCTTCGCTGGCCAACAGCGTGTTCATCGAAGTAATCCAGGGGCTGCAGGAAACTTTCGAGGCTCAGGGCTACCAGATCCTGCTGGGCAATACCGAGTACGACCTGGAGCGGGAGTACCAGCTGATTCGCACCTTCCTCGGCTGGTCCTGCTCGGCGCTGATCACCGCGGGGCTGCGCCATAACGAGGCCTGCCGCACCCTGCTCGCCAACTGCGACAAGCCGATCATGGAGGTCATGGAACTGGGCGAGGCGCTGGATCTCAACGTGGGGCTGGACCATACCGAAGCCGGCCGCTGCATGGCGCGACACCTGCTCGAGCGGGGCCATCGCCAGGCGCTCTTCATCGGCGCACGGCTGGCCGGCGACTATCGCGCCGGGATGCGCTACGAAGGCCATCGTGAAGTATTCGAGCAGGCCGGCCTCGCCGCACCGCTGCTCGAACTCGAACGGGGCGGGCTCGACGCCGGTGCTACCGGGCTGGAGCGGGCGCTCGCCGAGCACCCCGGCATCGGGGCGATCCACTTCGCCAACGACGACCTGGCCACCGGCGCCCTGCTCCACGCCCAGCGCCTGGGCCTCACGGTGCCGCAAAGAATTGCTATCGCCGGCTTCAACGGGCTGCCCATCGGCCAGCACATCACCCCGCGCCTGACTACCATTCGCTCCCCGCGCCAGGCCATGGGCGAACTCGCCGCCACGGCGGTGATTCGCCGCCTCGAGGGCCAGCGCGTAGTACGCCGACAGCACGACGTGGGCTTCGAGCTGCTGGTGGGAGATAGCACCTGAGACCACACCGCGTCGCCACTTGGTCAATGCAGTAGGGGCAGCCTATGCTGAAGCCACGTTTCCGTGCAGGCAGCCCGCATGTCCCGCAAGGTGCTTCTCGTTCTCGCCGCTCTGGTGACACTCGCCCTGCTGGGCTTCCTCTGGGGCTGGCTGGCCGCGCACGACCTGTTCGACGCCAACACCCTCTTCACCCTGCTACAAGGCTCGCTGGCCTGGCGCGATGCGCCCTGGGCCGGCGTGGTGGTGGTGGCGGCCTTTCTCGCCGCCTCGCTGACCCTGTTCCCGCTGAGCGTGCTGGTGGTGCTGGCGGGCCTGATGTTCGGCCCGTGGTGGGGATTTTTCTATTCGCTGATCGGCACACTGGTCGGCTCGATAGCGACCTACTGGCTGGGCCGCAGGCTCGGGCGCGATGCCCTGCTGTACTATGGCGGCACGCGCCTGATCAGCATGTCGCGTTATCTGGCCGGGCACGGGATACGCACCATGACCGTGCTCAACCTGCTGCCCCTGGCCCCCTTCACCCTCACCAATCTGCTGGCCGGCGCTTTCCACATCCGCTTTCGCGATTACATGCTCGGCACCTTCATTGGCGCCACGCCGGGGCTGGCCGGCATCATCCTGCTCAGCAGCCAGCTCGGCACCCTGCTGACCGCCGAGGACCGCCGCGAGCTGGCTTGGGCGGCCGCCGGCATCGTTCTCGCCCTGGCGCTGCTTTACGGACTCAAGCGCTATGCGGATGCGCGACAGCGCCGCCGCCGCGCCTGACCCCCGGTTGTCCGGCGCCGGGCATAGGCGGCACCCGCTCAGGCATCCGCTCCTCGAGAAACGCCACGAAGGCACGCAGGCGTGCCGGCACGTGACGGCGCTGCTGATAGACGGCATGGAAGTCGGCCGAGATGCCCCGCCACTGCGGCAGCAGCTCGACCAGCTTGCCGCTGGCCAGGTGCTCATGCACGTCCCACCAGGAGCGCAGCGCCACACCGTGGCCATCGAGCGCCATCTGCACGATCACTTCGCCGTCGTTGCTGGCCAGGGGGCCCGCTATCTTGACCGCCTGCTCGCGCAGCGGGTCGTCGCGATGCTGAAAGCGCCACACGGCGTAGTCGCTGTCGTTCTCGCGCAGGATCAGACAGGGGTGTGCGGCAAGTTCCGCCGGGGTCGTCAGCGCTGCCATGCGCGCCATGTAGCCGGGGGCGGCACATAGCACCCGCCGGTTGGCCAGGATGCGCCGCGCCACCAGGCGCGAATCGGGCGGCTCACCGACGCGAATGCCGACGTCGAAGCCCTGCTCGCCGAGGCTCAACGGATAGTTGGTGAGCTCGAGCACGCCCTCGACGCCGGGATTGAGGGTACAGAACGCCGACAGCAGCGGCGCCACGTGGCGGCGGCCGAAGCCGAAGGTGGCGTTCACCTTGAGCGGCCCCGAGAGTGCCGCCTGCTGTTCGCCGAGGGCCTCTTCCAGCTCGGAGAGCTCTTCGAGGATCGCCGAGCCACGGGTGAGATAGCGCTCCCCTTCCGCCGTCAGCGTCAGGCGCCGCGTGGTGCGGCTGGCCAGCTCGACGCCCAGGCGCGCCTCGAGCTGCTTGAGGCGCTTGCTCACCGCCGACAGCGAGAGACCCAGCTCCCGCGCCGTGGCCGTCAGGCTACCCGCCAGGGCCAGCTGGCGGAAGAAAACCAGGTCGTCGAGCTGAGCCATACGACTCTCCACTTTCAGTCAACAATACATTTCCATATAGCCTGATTATTCTCACCAAGCCAAGGGCTAGACTGGGGATAGCCAAAGATTCGGAGGAAGCACTCATGTTCGAGGGATTCCGCACGTTCGACATCGCCTGCGGCGACATCAACATCCATGGCCGCATCGGCGGCTCGGGACCACCGCTGCTGCTGCTCCACGGTCACCCCCAGAGTCATGTGATCTGGCACCGTCTGGCCGAACCGCTGGCAAGCCGCTTCACGGTGGTGGCCACCGACCTGCGTGGCTATGGCGATTCGTCCAAGCCACCCGGCGAGCCGGATCACGCCAACTACAGCAAGCGCGCCATGGCCGAGGATCAGGTCGCGGTGATGCGTGAGCTGGGCTTCGAACGCTTCTTGCTGTGCGGCCACGACCGCGGTGGACGCGTCGCCCACCGCCTGGTCATGGATCACCCGGACAGGGTGGAAAAGCTGATGCTGCTCGATATTGCCCCCACGCTTGCCATGTACGAGCAAACCGACCGTACCTTCGCCACCGCCTACTTCCACTGGTTCTTTCTGATCCAGCCCTCGCCGCTGCCGGAAACCCTGATCGAGGCTTCACCCAACGACTACATCATCCGCACCATGGGCGGGCGGCATGCCAGCCTCGACGCCTTCGATCCGGCAGCCATCGCCGAGTACCAGCGCTGCCTGGCCCAGCCCGGCGCCGCCCATGCCCTGTGCGAGGACTATCGCGCCTCGAACGCCATCGACCTGGAACACGACCGCGCCGACCGTGAAGCGGGACGCCGTATCGCCTGCCCGGTCAGCGTGCTGTGGGGCAAGCACGGCATCATCGAGCGTTGCTTCGACCCACTGGCGGAATGGCGCGCCGTGGCCGAACGGGTCGAGGGCGAGGCCCTGCCCTGCGGCCATTACATCCCCGAGGAGGCGCCAGAGGCCCTGCTCGACCGTATCAACCATTTCATGACCCACGCCTGACCAACACCACCCGAGGAACCCACCATGACCCATCGTATCGCTGTCATTCCCGGCGACGGCATCGGCAACGAAGTGATGCCGGAAGGCCTGCGCGTGCTCGAAGCCGTTGCCAAGCGCTTCGACATCGACCTCTCCTTCGAACACTTCGACTTCGCCTGCTGCGACTACTACGCCAAGCACGGCAAGATGATGCCCGACGACTGGTTCGAGCAGCTCAAGGACTTCGACGCCATCTTCTACGGCGCGGTGGGCTGGCCCGACACGGTACCGGATCACATCTCGCTGTGGGGCTCGCTGCTGCAGTTCCGCCGTCAGTTCGACCAGTACATCAACCTGCGTCCGTGCAAGCTGCTGCCAGGGATCAAGAGTCCGCTGGCCGACCGCAAGCCCGGCGACATCGACTTCTACGTGGTGCGCGAGAACACCGAGGGCGAGTACTCCAGCGTCGGCGGCAAGATGTTCGAGGGCACCGAGCGTGAGGTGGTGATCCAGGAGACGGTGATGACCCGTCACGGTACCGACCGGGTGCTCAAGTTCGCCTTCGAGCTGGCCCAGAGCCGGCCGCGGAAGAAGCTCACCTCGGCCACCAAGTCCAACGGCATCGCCATCACCATGCCGTGGTGGGACGAGCGGGTCGTGGCCATGTCGGACAACTATCCCGAGGTCAGCGTCGACAAGTTCCACATCGACATCCTCACCGCCAACTTCGTCATGCATCCCGACTGGTTCGACGTGGTGGTGGCCAGTAACCTGTTCGGCGACATCCTCTCCGACCTGGGCCCGGCCTGTACCGGTACCATCGGTGTGGCGCCCTCGGCCAACATCAACCCCGAGGGCACCTTCCCCAGCCTGTTCGAGCCGGTCCACGGCAGCGCTCCGGACATCGCCGGCAAGGGCATCGCCAACCCCATCGGCCAGATCTGGTCCGGCGCCATGATGCTCGAGCATCTGGGCCACAAGGAGGCCGCCGACGCCATCGTCGACGCCTTCGAGGCGGTACTGACGGAGGCCAACCCTGCCGTGCTGACGCCGGACATTCGCGGCCAGGGCACCACCCAGACACTGGGCCAGGCCATTGCCGAGCGGGTTGCCGGCTAGAACAAACTCCTTTATTGACCTGCATCAAGATAGCGCGAGAATCCAGAGGCGAGTCCTGCGGAAAAGACATAGGTTATAAGCATATAACAACAATCACATCAGACCTATCCCGCAGGAGACTCGCCTCCCATGTCCCGACACGATTCCGCCTCTTCATGCCTGGATCGCCGCCAGTTCCTGAAATATGGCGCTGGCGTCGGTACGGCCGGGCTGCTCTATGCAACAGGCCTTCAGGCCCGCCCCCTCTCGACCAACGTCCGCATCGTCATCCTCGGTGGTGGTGCCGGTGGCTTGGCCATGGCCAATCGGTTATCGCGCCGTCTGGATGGAGCCCGCATCAGCCTGGTCGAGCCCCGTGAGATACACCACTATCAGCCGGGCTGGACCCTGGTGGCCTCAGGCGTCTGGCGCCCAGAGAAGACCATGCGGCCGAACGCCCGATTCGTGCCGAATGGCGTCGACTGGGTGCGCCAGCCCGCCGCCGGCATCGATGCCGCCAATCGCCGGGTCGAGCTGGGAGACGGCGCATGGCTCGACTACGACTATCTGATTGTCGCCACCGGACTGCAGCTCAACTACCAGCTAATCGACGGAATGTCGCCCGAGCTGGTCGGCAGCCACGGCATCGGCAGCGTCTATGCCAGCATCGAAGGTGCCGTCCGCACACGAGATGCCATCGACACCTGGATCGCCCAGGGCAGCGGCAAAGGCATCTTCACCGCGGCCCCGACCCCGGTGAAGTGCGCCGGGGCCCCGCTCAAGATGACCTTCACCACCCTCTCCCGCCTCGAGGCGAGCGGGCGGCGCAATGCCTTCCAGGTGGAGTTCATGGCGCCCGGGGCGGCGCTCTTCACCCAGCCCTACATCAACGACTTCGTCAAACAGCGCTTCGACGATCAGGGGGTGACTCGTCGCCACCATTATCGGCTCTCCGCCATCGACCCGCAGGCACGCGAGGCGGAATTCACCTTCGTCGGCCCCGACAGCGAATTCACCTCGCACCATGAATTGCGCGAAGCGGAGTTCTCCCGCGAGGGCGAGCGCAAGGTGGTGACCGACTACGACTTCATTCACGTGGTGCCGCCGATGAGCGCGCCGGACTTCGTCAAGGCCAGCGACCTGATCGCTCAGGACGGCCCCTTCCGCGGCGAGTGGCTGGACGTGGACATCAACACTCTGCAGCACAACCGCTACCCCGAGGTGTTCGGCATCGGCGACGTGATCGGCGCCCCAATCAACAAGACGGCGGCCAGCGTCAAGGCCCAGGCCCCGGTGGTCGAGGCCAACCTGCTGGCGCAGCTGCAGGGTCAGGCGCTGCCGCGCCGCCACAACGGCTACACCTCCTGCCCAATGATCACGGGCATCGGCAAGGCGATGCTGGTGGAGTTCGGCTACGACGACAACTTCGCCTTCCTGCCCTCCTTCCCCTTCATCGATCCCAAGGATGAATCCTGGGTCGCGTGGGTCATGAAGGATCGCATGCTGCAACCCGCCTACTACGCGGTGCTGGAAGGCCAGGCCTGAGGAGAATCGACATGACCATTACTGGCGCTCTGACCATTCTGTGGTACGCCCTGGCCCCCTTCCTGTGGCTGATGGCAGCCGGCGTGGCGCTGCTGGTAGCCGTGCAGGTGCTGGCCCACCTGCGCGGCTACCGCATTCTCGGTTACCGTTGCCTGGCAGCCAATCTGGCCGCGATCGCAGCGGGACTATCCGGGCTGTGGTGGATTCCGCTCTTCACCCACTCCCGGCTGGCTTATGTTGCCAGCGTATTCGACTGGATTGCGTTAATTGGCGCCCTGGCCGGCCTGGCCGCAGTCGCCTGGCTGCTGCTGCATCCGCTCAGTTATCTGCTGCGCAGCAGGTCAGCAAGGCACGCCTGACCCACCCTCGTACACCCCAAGCCGGCCGGTACCCTGGCCGGCTTGCACTCGCACCTGGCTATGCATGGCCCGTATGGCCATCCCCGCCAATGTCGTTGAGGTTTGTTCACAGCCGGGGTTTCAGCCGGAAAGAAACAAAGCCTCTCCACGGTGAGTGTCTGCCTGACATTTTGTTTCCGATCGTAAGCCACGGCCAGTCATGCAGATTCTTCGTCTAGCCTGATGAGTGCAAGCTCGAGAGGGCAACGCGCAACAAAAGGAGGCACGGCATGAAAAGGACAGCAATTGCCATTGCAGTAGGCGCCCTGAGCACCGGACTCAGCCACGGCGTCCTTGCCCAGGACGTCCAGGACGAGGATCCGCAGCACCATTTGGGCGAACCGCAGCAGATGACTGATGAGGACGCCCAGGGCCAGGAGCAGTTCGACGAAGAGCAGGCGGGCGAACCGGGCGAGACCGGCTTCGATCCCCATGGTCAGGGCCAGCAGCCATACGCTGACGACAACGAATTCGACAACGACAAGTTCGAGAATACAGAGTTCGAGGACGAGGAAGAGGAGATCGGCACTGCCGACGATACCGATGATGACGACGGTCTGGATGAGGATACCCAGGTAGAAGCCAGTCCGGGCGAGACCGACGTCGAGGTCGACCAGGAGCCGGCCGAGATCGAGGTCGAGCAGGAGCCGCCTGAGGTCACCGTCGAGCAGCAATCGCCCGATGTGACCATCGAGCAGCCCGAGCCCGACGTCGAAGTCGATCAGGCCGAGCCGGATGTGACCGTCGAGCAGGAAGGCGAAGCGGACGTTCAGGTCGAGGAGGCCGAGGATGCCAGCGCCGAGATCCGCCAGCAGGACGACGAAGCCACCGAGGAAGAGCGCGACCAGGACGGCATATTCGATGACGACCAGAACGGCCAGGATCAGGCCGCACAGGATCAGGTCGGTCAGCAGCAGATGGACATGCAGGTCAGCGATCTCGAAGGTCGCGACATCGTTACCCAGGACGGCGATGAAGTGGGTGACGTCGAGCGAGTGGTGCGCGACACCCAAAGCAACGAAACCTACGTGATCGTCAGCGAGGGCGGCTTCCTTGGCTTTGGCGGCGACGAAGCGGCCTACCCGATCGAAAACCTGGAGATTCGCTCCGAAGGCGAGCTGATTCTGCAATCACAGAGCGGTGAGCGCTCCGTCGACGATTTCGAACAGGACAATCTCGAAGAGCTGGACGGTGACGAGCGCCTGATGGAAGACGATCAGAACATGAACTGATCCAATCGCCCGGCATCGGCCACCGAGCCGAGACCGATAAGGCGCGGCCCAGGCCGCGCCTTCTTGTTACCGTTTTAAATGCCTGCTGAGGGCCAGTCTCACGCGGCCAGCTTGGCCGCCTCTATCTCATGCGGCCAGCTTGGCCGCCTCAATCTCACGCGGCCAGCTTGGCCGCCACTTGGGCAACGCTGCGCCCCTGCAGCCTGGCAAGCTCCAGTTCGTGCTCGGTGGGCTGGCGCGAGCCATCCGCCCCGGCTAGCGTCGAGGCACCGTAGGGCGAGCCGCCCTGAACGCTGGAGATGTCGAACTGCGACTCGAGCCCGTAGCCCACCGGCAGAATCAGCATGCCCTGGTGGGCCAGGGTGGTCCACGACGTGAGAATGGTGGTTTCGTTGCCGCCGCCGGTGCCGGTCGAGGTGAACACGCTGCCCACCTTGCCACGCAGCGCCCCCTTGGCCCACAGGCCTCCGGTCTGGTCGAGGAAGTTGCGCATCTGCCCGGTCATGTTGCCGAAGCGGGTCGGGGTGCCGAAGATCACCGCATCGTAATCGGCCAGTTCCTGGGGCGTGGCCTCCGGCGTGTCGAAGGTCTTGCCGCCCGCCTTGGCAAAGGTTTCAGGGTCCATGGTTTCGGGTACGCGCTTGACGTCGACCTCCACGCCATCGACCTGCCTGGCTCCCTCGGCGACGGCTTGGGCCATGGTGTGGATATGGCCATACATCGAATGGTAGAGCACGAGTACCTTGGTCATCGTTCACCTCCTGTACATGAGCGCTAGGGAAACGACATCAGCCAAGCTGATGACAATCGTCAGGGTAGAAGGCAGGGCGGTGAAGAAAAGCAAAGCTTTTAGCACGTCAGGTTCGATTTCATCGACCGGTGCGCTGCCAGACACCGGCCAGCACGCGCACCTTTCCGGCTGCCAGGTTGTCGCGCAGGTTGCGCCCCATCATGGCAAAATCATCACCGAAGATCAGTGCCGGCCCCGGCAGCGCCCGGGCCGTCTGCTGCGTGCCGCTTTCGCCTTTGGCCCTGGTCTCACGCCAGCTCAGGGCGGCCTGCGTCACGTCCTCGATGGCGAGCGGCTCGAAGCCCGCCAGGGTCAGGGCCCGCTCCAGCTGCTCGCGGCTGCGCAGATGGCTGTTGGCGGGAGTGCGCGCCCAGGGTACGGGCAGCGCCAGCGGCTCGGAATTGTCGCCGGCCACCACCTCGTGCAGCAGCACCCGCCCGCCGGGCATCAGCAAACGCCGCCACTCGGCCAGCACCCGCGGCACCTGGGGCATGTTCATCAGCGCATGCTGACACCACACCACCTCGATGCTGCTTGTCGTCAGCGGCACGCTGGCGGCATCGCCACACACGAAGCGGGTGCGCCCGGCCAGTCCGGTGGCTCTGCTCAGCCAGCGTGCCACCTCGACGAAGGCGGCAGTGATATCGATGCCTACCACATCGCAGTCGTATTCGGCGGCCAGCAGACGGCTGGCGCCACCGGTACCGCAGCCGACGTCGAGCACCCGCTCGCCGCCCTGTATTTTCCCCCTCTCTGCCAGAGCGCGACTGGCACTGCGCCCACCGAGATGCAGCTGATCGATACCGGCGATGTCGTCGACACTCAGGCATTCGGGATCCCGCCCCGCAGCCAGGAAAGCCTCGCGCAGACGCACCTGCAGGGGGTGGCCTTGGCTGGCGCTGGCCGCATCGTAGTGGTCGTCGAGACGGCCGCCATGGCCGAACGAAACGTTACCCTGGGCAGTTGGCATGGCTGGCTCCTCGCCGTCAAAATGGTTCAGGCAGCTTAGACCCTGCCCGCCCGCGCCCACATTGGGCAAAGGTCGGCACGCAGGAGTCGTTTTCAATATCGCACCTGGGCTTTCACTAGCCCGACGCCCGTGCTTGAGATAATGCCCCGTCCGCAGGAAGGTAAGCGAGGACCCACAGCCCTGGACGCAGCATGTTGTCGGAATGGATCGAACTCAGCCTCGAAAATGCCTGCCCCGCGTCACACAGCGGTCGCCTGCGCGGCGGTCGCTATACGCTTCTCGCACCGGGTATCCTCGAGCTGACGCCTACCGAATGCCGCGAGACGGCGCGCGCCTGCGTGTTCTCGGTGGGCATCCACGGCAACGAAACGGCCCCCATCGAGTTGCTCGGCAGCTGCCTGGCCCGCATCGAAGCGGGGCTGCTGCCGCTGGGTGCCCCGGTGCTGGTGATCCTGGGCAATCTCGAGGCCATCCGCCGCGCTGAGCGCTACGTGAACACCAATCTCAACCGCCTGTTTCGTCGCGATCTTGACGAGACCGGCATGGAGCCGGACCGCGCCCGACAGCTGATGAGCGTCGTGGACGATTTCTACGCCCGTCATTCCGGTCGCGAGCGACTGCACTACGACCTGCACACGGCGATCCGCGACAGCCGCTTCCCGCGCTTCGTGGTCGAGCCCTTCGCCGATACCCCGATCCGCCCCGAGCAGTGGCGCTGGCTGGCTGAGGCCGGCATCCAGGCGGTGCTGCACCAGCACCGGCACAGTTGGACCTTTTCCCACTACTCCAAGCATTACCATCAGGCCCAAGCCTTCACCCTGGAGCTGGGGCGCGCCCTGCCCTTCGGCCACAACGATCTGGCTGCCCTGGCCCCCATGGCACGTCTTCTCGAAGCCCTGCTGGAAGGGCGCGAGCCGCGAGGCGCCGACCCGACACGTATGACGTTCTTCCGCGTCGCCCATGAGCTGATGCGGCAGTCACAGGACTTCCGCCTGTGCTTTCCCGACGACACGCCGAACTTCACCGAATTCGCTCCCGGCACGCGGCTCGCCGAAGATGCCAGCGCCGGCCCTTGCATCGTCCAGGACGAACCGCTGAGCGTGGTCTTCCCCAACGCGGCGGTGGAGCTCGGCGCCCGCGCCGCCCTGCTGGCCCGCCCTGTCACGCCGCCCGGCTAGCAACAGGGAAAAAGACCCCAAGCCCCAAACGCTTCAGAAATATTTTTTGCGATACAACAATAATCAGGAGCCTTTTGATGCTTTCCTTGTCTCACTTCCTCGACCATCGTCGCATGACGCGGGCTTTGCCTCCCTCTGCCCAAAGCCCTCAGGCCTGTTAGAATCGCCCCTTTTTCGTGCCTGCCCGATTGAACCGGCCCGTCGCCACCGGCGACCCGTCCCGACCTGGAGCCCGTCCCATGGCCGATACCCCGATTCCACTCGAAGTGCGCAACATCAAGAAGCGCTTCGGCGACACCGAAGTCCTCAAGGGCCTCTCCCTCGAGGCCCGCAAGGGCGACGTGATCACCCTGATAGGAGCCTCCGGCTCCGGCAAGAGCACCTTCCTGCGCTGCATGAACCTGCTGGAGCAGCCCGACGAGGGCGACCTGATCGTGCACGGTGAGGAGATCCGCTTCAAGCACACCAAACACGGTCGCGAACCCGCCGACTGGAAGCAGGTGGTGCGCATGCGCGCCCGCCTTTCCATGGTGTTCCAGAGCTTCAACCTGTGGTCGCACATGACCCTGCTGGAGAACATCATCGAGGCCCCCATCCATGTGCTCGGCAAGCCGAAGAGGGAGGCTATCGAGCACGCCCGCGCCCTGCTCGAGAGGGTCGGCCTGACCGCTCGGGCGGATGCCTATCCAGCGCAGATGTCGGGCGGCCAACAACAGCGCGGTGCCATTGCCCGGGCGCTGGCCATGGATCCCGAAGTGATGCTGTTCGACGAGCCCACCTCGGCGCTGGATCCGGAACTGGTCGGCGACGTGCTCAAGGTCATGCGCGACCTGGCCGAGGAAGGCCGCACCATGGTGGTGGTGACCCATGAGATGGGCTTCGCCCGCGACGTCTCCAGTCAGGTCATCTACCTGCACCAGGGGCTCGTCGAAGAAGCCGGCCCGCCCCAGGAGGTACTGGTCAATCCCACCTCACCCCGGCTCAAGCAGTTCCTGGCGCCGAAGTATTGAGGGTTCCCGCATGATCGATCTACATGGCTACGGGCCGCGACTGCTGGAAGGTGCCGGCGTCACCCTCCAGCTCGCCGTGCTGTCGCTGATTCTCGCCCTGATACTGGGACTGCTCACTGCCAGCGCCAAGATGTCGCGCAACTGGCTGCTGCACAAGGTGGCCACGCTCTACACCACAGTGATTCGTGGCGTTCCCGACCTGGTTCTGATGCTGCTGCTGTTCTTCGGCGGCCAGATGGCGCTCAACGTCGCCACCGATGCCATCTACGACCGCTTCGGGGTGGACTGGTACATCAACCTCAACGCCTTCGCCGCCGGGGTGCTCACCATCGGTTTCATCTTCGGCGCCTACATGGGCGAGACCTTCCGCGGCGCCTTCATGGCCGTGGAGCACGGCCAGATCGAGGCCGGCAAGGCCTACGGCATGAGCCCCTGGCTGGTGTTCCGGCGCATCCGCTTCCCGCAGATGATGCGCCACGCCCTGCCGGGCATCTCCAACAACTGGATGGTACTGCTCAAGACCACCGCGCTGGTCTCGGTGATCGGGCTCTCGGACATGGTGCGCGTGGCCGCCGAAGCCTCCCGCGCCACCCACGAGCCGTTCACCTTCCTGATCCCGGTGGCCGCCGCCTATCTGCTCATTGCCAGCGTGTCGGAGTGGATGTTCGCTCGACTGCAGAAGCGCTACAACGTCGGCTTCGGAGGGCACTGAGATGACAGAACTGACCTGGCTCAACGAGCTGCTCGCCGGCAACCGCATCTTCACCCCGCAGACCATCGGCTATTACTGGGACGGGCTGGTGCTCACCACCCAACTGGTGTTCCTGTCGCTGGTCGCCGGCTTGGTGCTGGCGATACCGCTGGCCATCGGGCGCAGCTCGAGCCGTCGCTGGATCAGCCTGCCGATCTACGTCTACACCTATGTGTTCCGCGGCACGCCGCTGCTGATCCAGCTCTACATCATCTACTACGGCGTGGTGTTCTTCGACGGCATCCAGCAGACCTTTCTCTGGCCGCTCCTGCGCGAGGCCTTCTACCCGGCACTGATCGCCTTCACCCTCAACACGGCGGCCTACAGCACCGAGATCTTCCGCGGCGCGATCAAGGCCACCCCGCGGGGCGAAATCGAAGCGGCCAAGGCCTACGGCATGTCGCAGGGGCTGATGATGCGGCGCATCGTGCTGCCCAGCGCCTTCCGCCGCGCCCTGCCGGCCTACGGCAACGAGGTGATCTTCATGCTGCATGCCAGCGCCATCGCCAGCGTGGTGACGCTGATGGACATCACCGGCGCGGCACGCTTCGTCTATGCGCGCTTCTATGCGCCGTTCGAGGCCTTCCTGTTCGCGGCGGCGATCTACCTCTGCCTGACCTTCGCCATCCTCTACTTCTTCCGCTATCTGGAGAAAAGGCTGTTGGCACACCTCAAGCCCCAGAGCGGCAATTGAACAACGTCAAACAGGCGTTGGAAAAAGCTCACCCCGGGGCTTTCGACCCCGGCGTGGCTGCGCTAAATTCAGGCGCGACGTCACCGAAACGGTGCCGAACGAAAACAAAGGGAAACGAAACATGAAAAAACTGCTGACAGTATCCCTGCTGGGTGTGGCCCTCGCAGCCGGTACCGCCCAGGCCCGCGATTACGATCACGTGCGCTTCGGCGTCGACGTACCCTACGAGCCGATGGAATACCGCACGCCGGACGGCGAGCTGACCGGCTTCGACATCGACCTGGGCAACGCCCTGTGCGCCGAGATGGGCGTCACCTGCGAGTGGATCGAGCAGGAGTGGGACGGCATCATCCCCGGCCTGCTGGCGCGCAACTACGACGCCATCATGTCCTCGATGACCATCAATGACGAGCGCCGCCAGACCCTGCTCTTCTCCGATCCCTACATCACCATTCCGGGTGCCTGGTTCGCCCCCGCCGGTAGCGATGTCGAAGGGATCAACGAAGAGACCGTAGCCGGCAAGAGCATTGGCGTGCAGCGCGGCACCACCTTCGACAGCTACGTCACCGACAACTACGGCCGCGTAGCCAACGTCAGCCGCTACTCCACCGCCGACGACATGGTGCTCGACCTCCAGGCGCAGCGTCTGGACCTGGTATTCCTCGAGTTCATCGTCGGTCAGGCCACCCTGCTCGAGAATCACAGAGGTGAGTTCGAGGTGGTCGGCGAAATGGTCACCGAGCCGGAAGAGTACTTCGGCGAAGGCTTCGGCATCGCCTTCCGTCCGCGTGACGAGGCTCTGGCCCAGCGCTTCAACGAGGCCCTGGCCACGCTGAAGGAAGACGGTACCTACGACGAGATCTACCAGCGCTATTTCGGCGAAGAGTAAGCTCGGCGAAGCGTCAGCGCTCGTGCGCCGCGCCCCTGGGCGCGGCGCCTCCAACCAAGACAATAACAAGGGATTGTCATGAAGAACGCTTTCCTTGCCTCGCTGGCCGGCATCGTGCTGGTTTTCGGCCAGGCACATGCCCGTGACAGCTACGATCACGTCCGCTTCGGCGTCGACGTGCCCTACGAGCCCATGCAGTACCGCACCCCAGCTGGCGAGTTGACCGGCTTCGACATCGACCTGGGTAATGCTTTGTGCGAACAGATGGGTATCACCTGCGAGTGGATCGAGCAGCAGTGGGACGGCATCATTCCCGGGCTGATGGCGCGCAACTACGACGCCATCATGTCCTCGATGACCATCAACGAGGAGCGCCGCGCTCAGGTGTTGTTCTCCGATGCGTACTTTACGCCGCCCTCGGCGTGGTTCGGCCCCGTCGATACCGATATCGAGATGCCCTCGGAGGAGAGCCTGGCCGGGCGCACCCTGGGCGTCCAGCGCGGCACCCTGCAGGACAGCTACGCCACCGACTTCTACGGCGACGTGGCCTCTGTACGCCGCTACTCGAGCGTGGACGACATGCTGCTGGACATGGAGTCGGGCCGTCTCGACCTGGTCTTCGTCAACTATCCGGTGGGCAAGACCACCCTGCTCGACAGCGAGCGGGGGGAGTATCGCGTGGTCGGCGAGATGATTCGCGAGCCCTACGAGTATTTCGGCGACGGTATCGCGATCGCCTTCCGCCCCCGCGATGAAGCCTTGGCGGAACGCTTCAACGAGGCGCTGGCCGCGCTCAAGGAAGACGGCACTTACGACGAGATCCACGACCGCTATTTCACGGACTAGGATCTTCAAGGACTCGATCTTCACGGAGTTGATCGCCGCTCCCCCGCCTTGGCCGGCAGCGGTCGAGGCGGGTGGTTGACAAGGCCCGCGACATCCAGGAAATTCGATGTTGTACGAAACGCATCAGGACACCGTCCATGATCGATTGCTTCCCACAGCCCATGTCTGAGGTTTATTGCTGTTACTTCGACAGCTTCTACCTCAGCGAGTGGTTCGACGAATAAGCCCCCTTCCCGCGGCCTTCCCGGTTGCATCGGCACGCTTGTGCCATCGACACGTCCTTGCCTGAACGGCAACGCTCGTGTGCCTTGTCGCGCTTGAAGCGCGACGACCCTGCCGTCTTCGGCAATCAAAACTCGTGAAAAACAACACCTTCCCAGGAGGAAGCCTCATGCGTGCTCTCAACGTGATTCTGGCTGCCACTCTGGCGGCCGGCCTGACCGCCGGTACCGCCCAGGCCCGCGACTATTCCGAAATCCGTCTGGGCGTCGACATACCCTACGAACCCTTCATGTACCGTCAGCCGGACGGTGAACTGACCGGCTTCGAGATCGAGCTGGGCAACGCCGTATGCGAGTACATGGAAGTCACCTGCACCTGGGTGGAGCAGGATTGGGACGGCATCATTCCCGGGCTCATGGCCCGTAACTACGATGCCATCATGTCGTCCATGGCCATCACCGAGGAGCGTGCCGAGCGCGTGCTCTTCTCCGAGCCCTACTACACCACCCCGAGCGCCTGGATCACCACGCGTGATCGCGACATCGACATCGAGGACCGCGATAGCCTCGCGGGGCTGGTGGTCGGCGTGCAGCGCGCCACGCTGCAGGACAATTATGTCAGCGAACTCTACGGCGATCTGGTGGAGATCCGTCGCTATACCAGCGCCGACGACGTCGTCACCGACATGCGTGCCGGTCGTCTCGACCTCACCTTCATGGACTACCCGGTGGCGGAAAACACCATGGGCATCGACACCTCGGGCAGCCATTTCAAGCGCATCAGCGGCTTCATCAAGGAGCCCGAGCACATCTTCGGCAAGGGTGTGGGCGTGGCCTTCCGTCAGCGCGACGAGGCCTTGGCCGAGCGCTTTAACGAGGCGCTGGCCGCGCTCAAGGAAAACGGCACCTATGATGAGATCATGGAGCGCTACTTCAACTACGACATCAAGCTGTAACCCATAGCGTCATTCTCCGCGAACGCCGGCTGCTGCCGGCGTTCGCCTTCACGAGGAGCCGGAATGCTGACCCTGCTGAAGAATGCCCAGCTGCATGCGCCACGCAGCCTGGGGCTCTGCCATCTGCTGATCGCCGACACACGCATCGCCGCCGTGGTGCCGGCCGACCAGCCACTGCCTGCCGCCGGCCCCGCCATCGAGGAGATCGATCTGGCGGGGCGTCGGGTCATCCCCGGCCTGGTCGACCCGCTGGTACACTTCATCGGCGGCGGCGGCGAGGGCGGCTTCGGCACGCGCACCGCCGAGCTGACCCTCGAGGACGCGCTGGCATCCGGCGTCACCACCCTGGTCGGCGCGCTGGGCACCGACGCCCTGACCCGCACGCCGGCCAACCTGCTGGGCAAGGCCCGCGAGCTGGCCGCCGGCGGTCTCACCACCTACTGCTATACCGGCTCCTATCAGCTGCCGCCGGTGACACTGACCGGCTCGGTGGGCAGCGACATCTTGTTCATTCCCGAATTCATCGGCGTGGGCGAGGTGGCGATCAGCGATCATCGCGGCTCGCAGCCCTCCGCCTTCGAACTGGCGCGCCTGGCCTCAGAAGCCCGCACCGCCGGCATGCTGGCGGGCAAGTCGGGCATCGTCTTCATCCATACCGGCGATGCTCCAACGCACCTGGAGCCGCTGCGCGGGGCAGCCCGCCACAGCGCCATTCCGCTCGCCCAGTTCCTGCCGACCCACATTAACCGTACCCCGGCGCTGTTCGAGGACGGCCTGCGCTTCGCCCGTGAAGGCGGGCGCATCGACTTCACCACCAGCACCACTGCAGAGCTGCTGGCCGGGGGCGAAGTGCCCGCCGCCGAGGCCGTGGCCCGTGCCCTGGAGGCCCGCGTCGAGCCGTCACGTATCACACTCTCCTCCGACGCCAATGCCTCGCTGCCGCGCTTCGACGCCGAGCGCCGCTTCATCGGGCTCGAACCCGGCCGCCTCGCCAGCCTGTTCGAGGTCGTCGGCGAATGCATCGAGAAGCACGGCGTGCCGCTGGAGCATGCCGTCGGTGCCGCCAGCACTCACGCCGCCGACGCCCTCAAGCTCACCGCCAAGGGACGCCTCGAGCCCGGCCGTGACGCCGACCTGCTGGTATTGAGCGATGGCGAGTGGGCCATCGACGAGGTGTGGGCCTTGGGCCGGCGGGTGTATCGACGCGGCTAGCCGCGCCGTATCAGGATTCCGCGTCCGGCGAAGAAACGCTCGAACACCGCTGGCGCGAGGCGGGCGTCCGCCTGATTCGCTCCGGGCAAACCGGAGGGATTGTGGAAGCGCAGACGCCCGCTCTCGTCGCGGCCGAAGAGATAGACCAGGTGGCCGCCCCGCTGCGGCGGGTCCTGCTCGGGGGTGCGAATCGATGGGTGCACCGAGGCGATGACGCGATGCCCCTCGTCCAACCATCCGGCCAACCGCTCGGCCTCGACGTGCTCCACGACCTCGGCCTGCAGCGCGTGACGCTCCCTCAGCAGTTGCACCAGGGGCCGGTAGTAAAGGCCCTTGATGCTCGCCTGCGAAACCACGTAACCGCCGACCTCCCGGCATCTTTCGAGCAGCTCGAACAGGGTCGCCCGCTCTCCACACAGCTCCTCGAGCAGCATCTTGGTGCAGGCCATGCCACAGATGTGCGAGGCCCAGCGCGCGTACGCTTCAGCGCTGGGTGCACCGGACTCGGCCCAGCGGGGATCGTCGGCAGCGTGCAGGCGTCCGGCCAGCAGGTCGGGAATACGCTCGCTGGAAGCCCATTGGGAGTAGTACGCAGGAACATCCCTATTCGACATCGGTGTCTCTCGATCAATGGCCCTTGTGGGGGCCCGGTACGTGACTCGGCTCACATGACTCGGCGAGCCTTTCCGCCACCGGCTGGGCCAGCTCCTGGAGGATGCCGCAGTGGCTGGAGTCGGTCTCGCCGTTGCAGCGCGAGCGCAGGGTGACGAGAGCCTCACGCAGCGCCTGAAGCTGCTCAATGCGCGCCTCGACGTGAGCCAGATGCTCGTCGATCAAGCCGTTCACCGCGTTGCACGGCTGCCGCGGACGGTCGTGATAGTCGAGCAGGGTGCGGATCTCCTCCAGCGTCATGTCCAGCGTGCGACAGTGACGAATGAAGCGCAGCCGCTCGGCATGGGGCTCCGCATAGAGGCGATAGTTGCCGCTGGAGCGGGCGGGCTCGGGCAGCAGCCCCTCACGCTCGTAGTAGCGGATGGTTTCCACCGCGCAGCCGATGCGGGTGGCCAGCTCACCGATTTTCATACCAAGCCTCGCATGTACTTCGGAAACACTCGAGAAATTGGCGCCCCTAACTTGACTCTGTAGCTACTACAGGGTGTGTCATCAGCCTATACGATGACACGGAGTCCTGCCATGACCGAACGCACCTGCTGCTCGAGCTGCACTGCGCCTGTTGCGCCAGCCGCACGGAAGAACGACCGGCTGCCGCCCGGCACGCAGTCGCTGCGCCTGCATATCGAAGCGATGGACTGCCCCACGGAAGAGGCGCTGCTGCGCCGGGCGCTGGGTGACACGCCGGGCATCGAGCGGCTCGATTTCGATCTGGTCAATCGCGTGCTGACGGTGCACCATCGCAATGTCACGGTAGAGGCCATCGAGCGCCGTATCGCCTCTACCGGCATGAGCGCGCGGCGCCACGATCCAGCCCAGCGCACGCCGACGGCCAGCAGCACGGAGAACTGGTGGAAGCTGGGCGCCGCCGCGATGCTGGCCCTGGCTGCCGAAGTCAGTCACTGGCTGGAACTGGCCGAGCCGTGGCTGGCCGCCGCACTGGCGCTGACGGCCATCGCCCTGGTCGGCCTGCCGACCTGGAAGAAAGGCTTCATCGCCCTGCGCCACCGCACGCTCAACATCAATGCGCTGATGAGCGTGGCGGTAACCGGCGCGCTGCTGATCGGCCAGTGGGCCGAGGCGGCCATGGTACTGGTGCTGTTTACCCTGGCCGAGCGCATCGAGGCGCGCTCGCTGGGTCGGGCGCGCAACGCCATTCGCGAGCTGCTCACGCTGGCCCCGGAGAGCGCCAGTGTGCGCCAGGCCGACGGGAGCTTTCTCAGCGTGGCAGCCAGCGAAGTCGCCGTAGGCAGCCTGGTGCGGGTGCGCCCCGGCGAGCGCCTGGCGCTGGACGGCAGCGTGACCGAGGGCCACCCGGCGCTGGACGAATCGCCCATCACCGGTGAGAGCCTGCCGGTGGACAAGGCCCCCGGCGCGACCGTGTTCGCCGGCAGCGTCAACCAGGGCAGCGAGTTTCTCTACCACACGACGCGTTCGGCAAGCGACACTACCCTGGCACGCATCATCCACACCGTGGAGCAGGCCCAGGCCAGCCGCGCCCCTACCCAGCGCTTCATCGACCGCTTCGCCGCCGTCTATACCCCGGCGGTATTCGCCGTCGCCCTGCTGGTAGGGCTCACCTGGCCGTGGCTGTTCGGCATCAGCTGGTTCGACGGCATCTACCGCGCCCTGGTGCTGCTGGTGATCGCCTGCCCCTGCGCACTGGTGATCTCCACCCCGGTCACCGTGGTCAGCGGTCTGGCTGCCGCCGCCCGCGCGGGCATCCTGGTCAAAGGCGGCAACTTCCTGGAGCAGGGCCATCGCCTGGTCGCCATCGCCTTCGACAAGACCGGCACCCTGACCCAGGGACGCCCCTCACAGCGGGCTTGGCACCCGCTCGAAGGCGCGCTGGACATGATCGCCCGAGAGCGCCTGCGAGCGCTGGCAGCAGGCCTCGCCGGGCGCTCCTCGCATCCGGTATCGGCGGCCCTGGCCCGCGCTGCTGAGGCCGATGGCATCACACCGCTGGAAGTCAGCGACGTGCGCGAGCTGCCCGGCCGCGGCGTGGTGGCAAGCCACGACGGACGTACGCTATGGCTCGGCAACCGCCGCCTGATGCAGCAGTTCGCCGCGCTGGACGAACCCCTCGACGCGCACCTCGCCGAACACGAGGCCCGCGGCGAGACACTGGTGATCCTCGGGGAAGAGGCGCGTCCGCTGGCGCTGTTCGCCGTCGGCGACCCGCTGCGTGAAGAGAGCCGCGAGGCCATCGAGGCGCTGCACCGGCTGGGCGTGACCACGCTGATGCTCAGCGGCGATACCCCGGCCAGCGTGGCGGCGGTGGCGGCCCAGGCCGGCATCGACGAGGCCCACGGCGCCCTGCTGCCGGAGGACAAGCTGGCAATGATCGAAGCGCGTGCTCAGCAGGGGCCGGTGGGCATGGTGGGCGATGGCATCAACGACGCCCCGGCGCTGGCCCGTGCCGACATCGGCTTCGCCATGGGTGCGCTGGGCAGCGATGCCGCCATCGAGACCGCCGACGTGGCACTGATGGACGACGACCCGCGCCGCCTGGCCGACTTCCTGTGCCTCTCGCGGGATACGCACAGGGTGCTGATGCAGAACATTGCCATCGCCCTGGGCCTCAAGGCGGTGTTCATGGTGCTCGCCTTCACCGGCCACGCCACCCTGTGGATGGCGGTATTCGCCGATATGGGCGCCAGCCTGATCGTAGTAGCCAACGGCCTGCGCCTGTTGCGCCATGGCAGGCGGCCAGGCGTTGACAAGCCGCAGCGTGAACTCAGGCATGATGAGACCACCGCGGGCAACACGCTGCACTGAGGGCTGTCATGAGGGAGTCATCGCAACACGCCGAGGTATTGGTCATCGGCGCAGGTATCGTCGGCCTGGCCTGCGCCTGGCACCTGCAGCGGCGAGGCTTCGAGGTCACCCTGCTGGACCCCGAGCCGCCGGGCTCCGCCGCCTCCTACGGCAATGCCGGACTCATGGCCAACTTCGCCATCGAGCCACTGGCCCAGCCCGCCATCTGGCGGCAGGCCCCGGGGCTTCTGCTATCGCCGCACTCGCCCTTTCACCTGCGCTGGCGACACCTGCCCGGGCTCGCCCCATGGCTGTGGCGCTTCATGCAGCGCGCCAACCGACGCAGTGCCGCCCAAGCCACCCAGATCCTGAGTGAGCTGCTGACGCCTTCGGTAAATGACTGGCTGGCCATCTTCGACGATCTGGAAGACAACGGCACCCTTTTGCAGCAGCGGGGCAGCCTGTGCTTCTATCTCAGCGCCAAGGGCTGGCGCGAGGCCCAGGCCGAGCTCGCCGAACGCGAGCGCTTCGGCATCACCCAGCAACGCCTCGACGCCAGGGCCCTGGCGGAGCTGGAACCGGCCCTCGCGGGCCGTGCCCAGGGCGGCATCCTGTTTCCCGACGCCTGCCATGTCAGCGACCCGCTGACGCTGGCCCAGCGGCTGGCCGAACGCCTGCAACGCCGCGGCGTAAACTTGGTACGCACCAAGGCACTGGGGCTCGAATCCCGCGCTGGCCGTATCGACGTCGCTACCGATCAGGGCTCCTGGCAGGCCGAGAAGGTGGTCGTCGCCGCGGGCACCTGGTCGCGACCGCTGGCGCTGGCCGCCGGCGACCGCATCCCGCTGATCTCCGAGCGCGGCTATCACTTGGAGTTCCGCACTGCCAGGGAGCTGGTCAGCCGACCCTGTAGTCCCGGGGAGTATGCCTTCTATCTCACCCCGATGCAGGGCCGCCTGCGCATCGCCGGCACCGTGGAGCTGGGTCACAACGACGACCCGATCAATCCCCGACGGCTCGACTACATTCGCCGTCACGCAGAGAGCTTGTTCGGCCCCCTCGGCGAGCCGAGCCACGCCTGGCTGGGCCTGCGCCCTTCGCTGCCCGACTCGCTGCCGGTGATCGGCCCCGCGTCAGCCCTGCCCGGCGTGAGCTATGCCTTCGGCCACGGCCACCTGGGGCTGACCCTGGCCGCCACCACCGGAAGGCTGCTGGCAGCCAGCCTCAAAGGCGAAGCGCCCGGCTGGTTGGCCGCCTGCAGCGCCGGGCGTTTTCGCTGAATCAGGCCATTCGTTCTCAGCCCCGCTCCTCTATTGCGCGGCGCAGAAAGTTCAATATCCAGCGCGCCATCAGCGTATCGTCCACCGGAGCGGCCAGCGACGTTTCTCCCTCGCTCACCCGCTCGTCGCCCACCAGCTCTCGGCGCAGCGCCATCAGGTCGCGGGAATAGGCCTTGGTGAATTCGGGGTGACCCTGCACGCCGAGGAAGTGCTCGCCGATCTGCATCAGGTAGTGGGGGCAGAAGTCGCTGCCGCCCACGATGGTGGCCTCGGGTGGCAGGACCTCGACCTGGTCTTGATGGCTGACCAGCAGGTCGATGCCCGCCTGCCATGGTTCCATCCACGACGCCCGCGTGGTGACGCGGTTGAACGACATGCCCACGCCCCAGCCCCGCTCGCTCTTGACCACCTCGCCGCCCAGCGCCTTGGCCATCAGCTGATGACCGAAGCAGATGCCCACCAGCGGCTTGCCGGCCCGCCACAGCTCGCGGACGAAGTCGCACAGCACATCGACCCAGGCCAGCCCGTCGTTGACGCCATGCTTGGAACCGGTGGTCATCCAGGCATCCACGGCATCGATATCGTCGGGGATTTCGCCGTCCAGGCAGCGCCAGACGCGAAACTCGAGCGTGGGATCGACCCGCTGGAACAGGGCCGCGAACATCTCCGGGTAGTTGCCGTGGGCCTCGCGCAGCTCCGGCGCCACGTCATCGCACTGCAGTAACCCGATGCGCATCGATCACTCTCCTGTCATGTCACCGTCCCTGGCGGCCCGGCCTGGGGCCGCGGCACTGCCAGACGAATCTCTTGGGCTTCGCCCGAAGGCGTTCAGGACGCAGCCTACAGTCGGCCCTCCACGGCAGCAACGAAGATGCCCCGATACTCGTCGGCGTCGAAGGCGACCGGGTTGGTACCCGACGATGGGTCTGCCACCGCCATGCGCCCTACCTTGTCGGCCTGGCGCGTATCGATGCCGAGCTCCGCCAGGGTGTGCGGGATGCCGAGCCGCTGGCGCAGGCCGAGCACCCACTCGATCACCGCTGCCGTACCCGGCTGATCCAGATTGAGATAGCGCCCCAGGCGCACCATGGGCTCGCCGATGGCCCGCTCATTGGCGCGCAGCACGTAGGGCATCAGTACCGCATTCAAGGTGCCGTGATGGGCGTCGTAGAGCGCCCCGAGCGGATGCGCCAGGGCGTGCATGGCGCCCAGGCCGCGCTGGAAGGCGGTGGCGCCCATGCTGGAGGCGACCAGCATGTTCATGCGCGCCTCGAGGTCGCTGCCATCGCTGTAGGCGCGCTGCAGGTAGAGGTCGATACGGCGCATGCCCTCCACCGCGATGCCCTCGGCCATGGGGTGATAGAGCGGCGAACACCACGCCTCCATGCAGTGCGACAGTGCATCCATGCCGGTGGCGGCGGTGACCGCCGGCGGCAGCCCTACGCTGAGCTCGGGGTCGAGGATCACCGTGGCCGGTACCATGCCGGGGTGGAAGATGATGCGCTTGACGTGCTCCGCCTCGTCGGTGATCACCGAGGCGCGCCCCACCTCGGAGCCGGTACCGGCGGTGGTGGGCACGGCAACGACGGGGGCGATGGCTCGGGGGTCGGCGTTCTTCCAGTTGTCGCCGATATCCTCCAACGACCACAGCGACAGCCCCTCGCGCTGGTTGGCCATCAGCGCCACCGCCTTGGCGGCATCCAGCCCCGAGCCGCCGCCGAAGGCGATCACGCCGTCGTGACTGCCGTTGCGGAAGGCATCGATGCCGTCGAGCACGTTGCGCCCGGTGGGGTTGCCCTTGATCTGGCTGAACACGGCGGTGCGCAGGCCGGCATCCTGGCACGCCTGCACGCAGGCCTGCACCATCGGCAGCGCTGCCAGGCCGGGGTCGGTGACCAGCAGCGGCGCGCCCATGCCCAGCGCCTTGCACGTCGCGGGCAGGTCGCGGATGCGCCCGGCCCCGGTGAGGATGTTCGAGGGGTAGTTCCAGCCCATGGTGAAGTGATCGATATTGTGGTTCATGGCGTTCTCCTGGGCCGGCTCAGGCGTGTTTGAGGTGGAACGACTTGGGTCGAGTCAGCGTCTCGTAGCCGACACGGGACAGCGAACAGCCGCGCCCCGACCGCTTGACGCCGGTCCAGGCTAGCTCCGGATCGAGGTAGTCGCAGCGGTTGGTGAAGACGGTGCCGGCCTGCAGACGCCGGGCAATGGCCTCGCCTGTCGCCAGGTCGCGGGTGTAGACCGCCGCGGTGAGGCCGAAGTCGCTGTCGTTCATCAGCCGCACGGCCTCGTCGTCGTCCGCCACCGGCATGATGCCGACCACCGGACCGAAGCTCTCTTCATGCATCACCCGCATCGAATGATCGACCTCGGTCAGCACCTGCGGCGCCAGGTAGGCGCTGCCCGGCCGCGACAGCGGATAGTCGCCAGGGTCGATCCAGGCCCTGGCGCCGGCGGCCACCGCCTCCTCGATCTGGCCGCGCACGAAGTCCGCCGCCGCCGGACGCACCAGCGGCCCCAGGGTGGTGTCGGGGTCAGAGGGATTGCCGAGTCGCAGCTGGCGCACCCAGGCCACCGCGCGCTCGACGAAGTCGTCGTAGATCGAGGAGTGCACGTAGATGCGCTCGATGCCGCAGCAGCTCTGCCCCGAGTTGAAGAAGGCGCCGTCCATCACCCCGGGCACCGCCTCGTCCAGGTTGACATCGGCGCGGAGGTAGGCCGGGTCCTTGCCGCCTAGCTCCAGGCCGGTGGCGATGAAGCGCCCGGCGGCGTTGCGCTCGACCATCGCCCCGCCGGCCACCGAGCCGGTGAAGGAGACGTGGGCGATGCGGGCGTCGCGAATCACCGCCTCGGCGGCATCATGGGAAAGGTGCAAGTGCTGGAACACACCCGCCGGCAGCCCGGCCTCGTCGAAGGCCTGCTGGATGCGCTCGGCGCACAGCGGGGTCTGGGCGGAGTGCTTGAGGATCACTGTGTTGCCGGCCATGATCGCCGGCACCACGGCATTCACCGCGGTCATGAAGGGGAAGTTCCAGGGCGCGACGATGAACGACACCCCCAGCGGCTCGCGGGTGATGTAGCGGGTGAAGCCCGGCC
Organism: Halomonas sp. MCCC 1A11062; assembly: GCF_021404355.1. Lineage (NCBI taxonomy): Bacteria > Pseudomonadati > Pseudomonadota > Gammaproteobacteria > Oceanospirillales > Halomonadaceae > Halomonas > Halomonas sp. MCCC 1A11062. The sequence continues at coordinate 121,887 of NZ_JABFTW010000005.1, read as the reverse complement.
TGTCGGCCAGGCGGATCGGCGCCAGGGCCTCCTCAGCCATGGCGATCATGCTGCGCGCCCGGTCCTCGAAGCCGCCGATCTCGCCGCCGGCCACGGCAATCGGCCGGCCCATCTGCCAGGTCAGCTCCAGCGCCAGCTCGTCGCGCCGGGCGACGAAGGCATCGACCATCCTCGAACACAGCCGCGCGCGCTCGGCGAGGCTCGTCTCGCGCCAGGGCTGCTGCGCCGTTACCGCCCGCTCCAGTACCGCCTCGACCCGTGCCGGATCGGCCAGCTCCCGCTCGACGTAGACGGAGCCGTCGACCGGAGAAATCGTCTTCTGTATGCCCACTTGGCGTACTCCTGCTATCAAATCCGTTTCATCAACCCTTTCGGGGCCGAGCGAACGGCGTCAGAACAAGGCGGAGCAACGAGAAATCGCGGAGTTGGCTGTAGCCAATGAGCAGATTTCGAGGCGCTCCAACGCAGTGCTGGCGTCGTGCAGCCGGCCCAACCTCATATGATTTCGAAATAGCGGTCTAACTCCCAATCGGTAATATGGCGACGGAACTGGCGCTCTTCCCATTCACGGGTGGCCGCGAAGTGCTCGACGAAGGCATCGCCGAACAGGCTGCGCGCCGCGTCGGAAGCCTTCAAGCGCTGGGCGGCCTCCCACAGCGTGCGCGACAGCGCCTGATGCTCTGGGTGAGCCAGCTCGTAGGAGTTGCCGGTCACCATCTCGTCGGGCTCGAGCTGGTGCTCGATGCCGTAGAGGCCCGAGCCGATCGCCGCGGCCAGCGCCAGGTAAGGGTTGGCGTCAGCGCTGCCCAGGCGGTATTCGACCCGCTGCGACTTGGCACTGCCGGGAATCACCCGCAGTGCGGTGGTGCGGTTCTCCACCCCCCAGGTGGCATCGGTGGGCGCCCAGAAGCCGGGGATCAGGCGGGTGTAGCTGTTCACCGTGGGGGCGAACATGGCCAGGAATTCCGGCATCAGCTGCTGCTGGCCGGCGACGAAGTGGCGCTGGATGTCGCTCATGCCATGGGGCTTGTCGGCATCGAAGAAGGCCGATTCGCCGCTGTCGGTGCGATTCAGCGAGAGGTGGATGTGGCCGCTCTGGCCGGGGTAGTCCGGCGACCACTTGGCCATGAAGGTGGCCATCAACCCGCGTCGCTGCGCCCACACCTTGGTGAAGGTCTTGAACAGCGCGCCCTTGTCGCCGGCGGCCAACGCCTCGTCGACGCGGATCGCCGCCTCCAGCACGCCGGGGCCGGTCTCGGTGTGCAGCCCCTCGATGGGGAAGTCCATCGCTTCGGCCATGGCCAGCAGCTCGTGGTAGAGCTCGCCGTGCACCGAGCTTCTGAGCATCGAGTAGCCCATCATGTCCGGCGTGAAGGGCTTGAGGTTGCGAAAGCCCTTCTCGCGCACCGACTCGGGGGTCTCGTGGAACAGGAAGAACTCGTACTCCAGCGCGCCGCAGGCGGTAAAGCCCATCTCCTCGGCCTTGGCCAGCACCCGGCGCAGCAGCCCGCGGGGGCAGATCTCCCCGGCCGGGCCGATGAACTCGGCCAGGAACAGCAGCATGTCGCCCTCACAGGGCAGCTCGCGGCAGCTCTCGGGAATCAGCCGCAGCGCGGCGTCGGGGTAGCCAGTGTGCCAGCCGGTGTACTTCACGTTGTCGTAGAGCTCGTCCTTGCTGTCCCAGCCCAGCACCACGTCGCAGAAGGCGAAGCCTTCGCTCAGGGCGTGGAAGAACTTGTCGCGGCGCATGTACTTGCCGACCATCACGCCGTCGATGTCGAACATGCCTACCTTGACGTGGCTCAGCCCGCGCTGCTCGACGATACGCCGGGCGTCGTCGGCGTTTCTTACGTCTCTTGCCTGGAGTCGGCTCATCTTGGCTTCCTCACGCCTCTTGTCGTTGTCGTTATCGCTCGTTGCTTCGGTACTTCAGGCGGGGCGGGCACCAGGGCACCCGCCCCCTACCCTCAACCATAGCGGTAAGGCGGGCCCGCCTGCTGCATGGTCTGACGATAATCCTTGAGGATCTGCACCACCCGGGCGCTGCGCTCGCTCTCCTGAGCGATCTCGTCCCAGAAGGCCAGCGCCTCGTCCTCCAACTGCTGCCACTCCGATTCCGGTATCGAGGTCAGCTCCAGCTTGCCGCCGGTGGTGCGGTAGTGGGCCTCGCCCCACCAGTACCAGTGCTGGCGGTAGTAGTGGGAGCTGTCCATGCACAGCTTGAACAGGGTCTGCAGATGCTCGGGCACCTCGTTCCAGCGATCGGTGTTGGCGAAGTAGGAGCCGGCCCAGGCGCCGGAGATGTTGTTGGTCAGGTAGTAGTTGCTGACGTCGGCCCAGCCCACGGTGTAGGCCTCGGTGATGCCGGCCCAGGCGATGCCGTCGAGCTCGCGGGTCTGCATGGCGACCTCGATGTCCTCCCACGGCAGAGTCACCGGCACCACGCCGAAGCGGCTGAGGAAGCGCCCCGCGGTGGGGAAGGTGAACACGCGCTTGCCGCGCAGGTCCTCGAGGCTGCGGATCGGGTCGCGGGTGACGAAGTTGCAGGGGTCCCAGGCGCCGGAGCCGAGCCAGGTGACCCCGGGGATCTCGCCGTAGGCCTCCTCCCAGATCTCCTTGAGCCCGTAGTGATGGAACAGCGCCGGCACGTCGAGGCTGTAGCGCGAGGCGAAGGGGAAGTAGCCGCCGAACACCGAGACGTCCACCGGGGCGTTGATCGAGTCGTCGTCGCTCTGCACGGCATCGATGGTGCCGCGCTGCATGGCGCGGAACAGCTCGCCGGTGGGCACCAGCTGGTCGGCATAGTAGAGCTCGATTTCCATCTCGCCGTTGGCGGCCTTGTTGAAGGCGTCGATGGAGGGCTTGATCACGTGGGCGGCCAGCGCCGGGCCGGCATAGGTCTGCAGGCGCCAGCGGATCGGCCGGCGCTGGGCATGCACGTAGGGCGCCGCAAGGGTCGAGGCCCCTACGGTGGCGGCGGTGGCCAGGCCCGCCTTCTTTAGGAAATCGCGACGGTTGGTCATCTCTCTTCTCCTGCTTTTCTGCTTGTTGTGGAAACTGCGGGAAGAAATCGTGGGAAGAAACGCACTGCTCGTTCGTCGTGCCGGGTTCACCTCCAGGGTCAGTAGCCGCGATAAAGATGCGGCAGCCACAGCGCCAGCTGCGGGAAGATGGTGATCAGCGCCAGCCCGATCAGCATGATGCCGACGAAGGGCCAGACGCTGCGGTAGATGTCGCCGAGCGACACCTCCGGCGGCGCCATGGCGCGCATCAGGAACAGGTTGTAGCCGAACGGCGGGGTCATGTAGGCGATCTGCACGGTGATGGTGTAGAGCACGCCGTACCAGATGGGGTCGAAGCCGAGACTGATCACCAGCGGCACGTAGAGCGGCGCCACGATCACCAGCATGGCGGTGTCGTCGAGGAACATGCCGAGCAGGATGTAGGAGAGCTGCATCATCACCAGTATCTGCCACGGGCTCATGCCGACCCGGTCGAGGAAGACGTTCTCGATGGCGCGCACCGCGCCCAGGCCGTCGAACACCGCGCCGAAGCAGAGCGCCGCCAGGATGATCCACATGAACATGCAGCTGATGCCCAGGGTCTTGCGCACGGTGCTCTCGATCACCTTCCAGGTGAGGCGGCGCTTGATCAGCGCCGCCAGGGTTGCCGACACCGCCCCCACCGCCGAGCTCTCCACCAGGCTGGTCACGCCCATCAAGAACAGCCCGGTCATGAAGAAGAAGATCAGCAGCGGCAGGATGCCGGCGCGCAGCAGCTTGAGCTTCTCGCCCAGGCTCATCTGGCGCTCCTCGGCGGGCAGCGCCGGCCCCAGATGCGGCTGCAGGTGACAGCGAATGACGATATAGAGTACGAACAGCCCGGCGAGGATAAGCCCCGGAATGGCCCCGGCCAGCCATAGCTGGCTGACCGGCTGGCGCGCGATCATGCCGTAGAGCACCAGCACCACGCTGGGCGGCACCAGTATGCCCAAGGAGCTGCCGGCCTGGATCACCCCGGTGACCATCACCTTGTCATAGCCCCGCCGCAGTAGCTCCGGCAGGGCGATGGTGGCGCCGATGGCCATGCCCGCCACGCTCAGGCCATTCATCGCCGAGACCACCACCATCAGCCCGATGGTACCCACGGCAAGACCGCCCTTGAGCGAGCCCATCCAGACGTGGAACATCTCGTAGAGTTCGCCGGCGATGCCCGACTCGGAGAGCATGTAGCCCATGTAGATGAACAGTGGCAGGGTCAGCAGCGGGTACCAGTTCATCAGCTGAATGGCGGCGCTGAACGGCATCTCCACCCCACCCTGACCCCACAGCAGCAGCGCCGCGGTGGCGCCGACGAAACCGATCACGCCGAACACCCGCTGCCCGGTGAGCAGCAGCAGCATCATGGTGGAGAACATCAGCAGAGCGATCATCTCGTAGCTCATTCGCCCGCCCCTTTCTCCACGGCACCATACGTTCGGTCCAGGGGGACGCCGCGCGCACGGGCGATGTCCTTGAACAGGGTCGAGACGCTCTGCAGCAGCATGAGGAACACGCCGAAGGTCATCACGATCTTGATCGGCGCCAGCCGTGGCGCCCAGGCGGAGTAGCTCTTCTCGCCGTAGCGCAGGGCGTACTCGGTGCTGGAAATGCCGCCAAACAGCAGCGCACCGAGAAAGACGATGAGCAGCATGATGGTAAGTGCATCGACCCAGGCGCGAGTGCGGTCGGACCAGCGTGAGTAGAACAGGTCCATGCGCACGTGGGCGCCCATCTGCATGGCGTAGGCGCCGCCCAACAGGTAGTAGGAGGACATCAGGAACTGCGAGACCTCGATGCTCCAGATCAGCGGGCTGTTGAAGGCGGTACGTGCCACCGAGGCGTAGAGCAGCACACCGATCATCACGAAGATCATGAACATGACGATGCGTCCCACCACCCGGTTGAACGCATCCACCCAGCGCACGTAGAGCATTATTGTTCTTGGCATCGTCCGGCACCGATCCTGGTTTCGTCCCGTATCGATGCAGTCTTTGCGCATGTAACGAAAAGGCGCAAAGAGCATCGGCAATCGGGACGACGGCACTATGGGTAAAATCGATAGTGCCCCGTGACGCAGCAGACGCGACGGCCGATGCACGCGTTCGACGCAACGCAGCGATTCGCTCACGCAGGCATTTGTGCACTTAGGGCTGGACGGAAACCTCGGGCGCCAGCCAGGGCAGCACCCGCTCCAGTTGGGTACGGAAACGCTGCTCCAACAGGCGACGGCTGTCGCGGGCCAGCAGCGCTGGCAGCTCACCCAGCTCGTCGCGCCTCGCCACCAGGGTCAGTTCCCGGGTCAGCGGCGCCAGCGGTAGCGGCGCCACGGTGACCTGCAGGCTGTCGAGTCCGGCCTGATAGAGACACAGCGGCGTGGTGATGGTCCAGCCCGCGCCGGCACTGACCAGGCGCAGCACGGCGAAGGTGTTGTCGAGATGCAGCCGGGCCGGCAGCTCCAGCTGATTAAGGCGCAGATGACGCTCGATGGCCTGTCCGATCAGCGACTGCGGCGTATAGCGCACGAAGTCCAGATGACGGGCCAGCCAGCGCAGGTTGTCCAGCGGGCCGCTCCAACTGAGCGGCACCACCAGCACGAAGGGCTCGCGCAGCAGGGCGTGGCGCTCCAGGCCATCGTAGTTCTCCAGGCGGTCATCGGAAATGATGATATCCACATGGCGCGTGAGCAGGGAGTGGCCGTGCATGTGCGACAACCCCGTGGTCAGGGTATAGTCGCGGGTGTAGCGGCGGATCAGTTCGATCAGGGGCTGGCCCACGGCGGTGGCCAGCGAGTCGACCAGTGCCAGACGCACCTGATGCAGCTGACCGAAACCGCCGCTGACCAGTTCGCGGCGGGTGGTGCGTGCCTCGTCGAGCAGGCGCTTGGCACGGTCGTAGAAGAAGCGCCCTGCGCTGGTCGGCTCGAGGGGGCGGGTGTGGCGCTTGAACAGCGACACGCCCATGCTCTCCTCCAGATTGGCCAGACTCTGCGATACCGAGGACTGCTTGAGCCCCAGCCGCCGAGCCGCCGCACTCTGGCTGCCCTGCTCCAGGGTCTCGACGAAGATCTCCATGCTGCGAAGATCGAAACCGAAGCCGCTGCGCATTGCCTTGATTCTCCGTGCATTGCCCTGTTTCCAGTGGAACTCTGCCGGTGCGACTCGGTCACAGGGGATTGTTATAATGAGAGTTTCATTGCCGACAAGGAGGTCAGGATGACCGCACAGGCCGCTTCCAGCACGGCGCCGGATCGCCCCATCTCCACCTGGACGGGCTGGGGGCAGTGGCTGGCTCTTGCCACCATGACCGTCGATCACCTGACCCGCTACGTCTTCCCCAGTGCCTGGGAGCTCGGCTGGGCCGGCTCATCCATCGGCCGTATCGCCTTTCCGCTGTTCGCTGCCATGGTCGCCTGGCATGGTCTGTTCAATACCCGTAACCCGCTACGTTACGCACGGCGCATCCTGATCATCGGCATCGCTGCCCAACTGCCCTACATGATGATGCCGCGGGCCTCGGATGCCTTCATCCTCAATGTCTGCTTCACCCTGGCGCTGGGGCTGGCCTGGGGCGCCTGGCTACGCGATCTGCTCGCACGCCACCGCAGCGGCAGTCTGGGCAGCGTCTGGTTAGGGGCCGCAGTGGCCGCCACCCTGGCGCTCTGGTATCTGCTAGGCGGCTGGGTCGAATACGGCCACCGCGGCCTGCTGCTGATCCCCTTGTTCATGCTCGCCATGCATCATTTGCACGGTGCCGGGGAAGGCCTGGCCGAACGCCTGCAGGCGGTAGCGCTGGCGGCGCCGGTGCTGATCGTAGCGGGCCTGATGAACAGCTCCGACATGGCCAAGTCGTTCACCGTGGCCACCTGCCTCGCCGTGCTGTGGCTTGCCGCCGGTGCCCATCGCCTGACGCCCGACGTGCCCCTCGCCATGCCCCGTCGCCTATGGCTGACCTGGTATCCGGGCCACTTCGCCCTGATCGCACTGTGGCTCTGGGCCAGCGGCGCGCTGGGCTGAGCCGGCCATTCAGAGCCTAGCCCTCGCCGACCTCGGTCTCGACTTCACTGCCGGTCAGCAGCTCCTCGAACGCCTCGACGCTCATGGGCTGGTAGAAAAGGTAGCCTTGGAACAGGCGGCAGCCCCGAGCCAGCAGGTACTCCTGCTGCGCCCGATTCTCAACCCCTTCCGCCACCACGTCGATGCCGAGATGCTGGGCCATGGCCAGCACCGTTTCCACGATGGCGGCATCGTTGCCGTCGGTATCGAGGTTGCTGACGAAACTGCGGTCGATCTTGAGCTCGTCCAGCGGCAGCGACTTCAGATAGGCAAGTGAAGAAAAGCCGGTACCGAAATCGTCCAGCGCCAGCTTGACCCCTAGTCGCTTGAGCGCCCGCATACGCTCGACGGCATCCTGCAGCCCGTCGATCATGATGCTCTCGGTCAGCTCCACCATCAGCCGCGCCGGGTCGATGCCGTGGGTGCCCGTCACCCAGGTGAGCCCCTCGACGAAGCCGGGCTGGCTGAAGTGGCGCACGCTGATGTTGACCGACAGGCGTGGAAGAACCGCCACTGGCAGGTGCGCCAACAATTTGCAGCAGCGGTCCAGCATCCAGGTTTCCAGCTCGACGATGAGATCGCTCTCCTCGGCGATGGCGATGAATACCTCGGGCGAAACCGAGCCATGGCGGGGATGCTTCCAGCGCATCAACGCCTCAGCGCCGATGATCCGCTCCTGCTCGTCGAGCTGGGGCTGGAGGGCGATACTCAATTGATCCTCCGACAGGGCGCGGCGCAGCGCCTGCTCCATTTCGAGGCGCCAGCTGAGCTGGGTCTGCATCGCGGGCTCATAGCCACAGATCTGGGCTCGCCCTTTGAGCTTGGCCTGATACATGGCGGTGTCGGCATGGCGCAGCACGTCGCCGACGTCTTCGTCGCCCAGCGGAAAGAGGGTGTAGCCGATACTCGGCGTCACACTGATTCGCTGCCCGCCGAGGTCGTAGGTGCGACGCAGGGTCGACAGCAGGCGTTCGGCCCGGTGCTCGGCCCGCTTCAGCTCCATCTCCCGGTCGGCACTCAGCGCCGGCATTAGCACGACGAATTCGTCGCCGCTGAGCCGCGCTGCCATGGCGTCCTTGTCGATACTCAGCAAGAGCCGCTTGCTCACCTGACGCAGCAGCTCGTCACCCACCGCGTGGCCAAGAGTGTCGTTGATGATCTTGAAGCGGTCCAGGTCGAGGAACAGCACCATGCCGACGCGACCGTCATCGCGCCGGTCACGAATGGTGGAGGCCAGCGTCTCGATCAGCAGGCGGCGATTGGGCAGTTCCGTCAGCGGGTCGAAGTAGGCCTGGCGATGGATGGTCTCCTCGGCCAGCTTGCGCTCGGTGAAGTCTTCGATGATTCCGACCCCGCCCACCACGTCGCCCGACTCGTTGCGCAGCGCGCTGTAGAAGGCTCGCAGCGGCGTCTGCTTGCCGCTGACCACGGCGCGATAGGTACCCTCGAAGTAGCCGGTGCCGCTTTCCAGGGCATCGCGTATCGCGCCGCTCACACGCTCGTCGTTCAGTTGGGTCAGCAGGTTCAATCCCAGCAGCCGTTGCCGGCTGGTGCCGAGGATGTCGAGACACATCTCGTTGCAGTCCACTACTTGCCCTTCGCGGTCGAAATGCATGACGCCGAGCGGGGTGTGGCGGAAGATGGCGCGATAGCGCGCCTCGCTGACGCGCAGCTGCTGTTCGCGGGAGGAGACGATCAGACGCAGGGCGATGTTGTCGGTGATGGTGCGATTCAAGCGGCGGCTGGTCACCAGCACCAGCCCCAGAAACAGCACCACCATGGCGGCCAGCAGCCAAGAGAGCGAGGTCCCTTGGAGCAGCAGTTGCCCCAGCAGCGGGAGCATGGTGGGTAGCACGAACAGCGGCGCCATCCAGGCAACCGAGGAGAGCGTGGTCACGCCTCCCGCCGCGATACCGGTCAGCACGATGGCCAGCGCCGCCAGCTGTCCCTGATGCTCGGTGGTAAACATCGTAAGCCCAGCCGCTCCCCAGAGCAGGCCGGCGATACCGGCCCCCCAGGCAAAACGAAACAGCCAGCGGCGGCGCTGCCGATGCCAAGCCGGCTGGCGGTGGTAGAACCAGGCCAGCCACAGGCGCGCTCCCGACACCACCGCCAGCGCGGCGAACCAGCCCAGGAGGATGCCGGGCGACATGATCGACCACATGGCGGCCACCAGCAGCGAGGCCGCCAGCACGCTCGCCAGGACCGGCTGCCACAAACGCTCATACAGCAGGTGCACCTGCTCGTGGGCCAACCGGCGCCGATGGGAGATGTCCGTTAGCGGCGCGCCATCGAGTTCGCGGTGCTCATCCTGAAGCGGGAGAGGCATGCAAGGGTCCGAGAGTGTAATTGTTAGACCGAACTATATTTACTTGATACCGCCACCATTAGCGAGCCATCCCCCTCAACGCAAGCCGCCGCCAGCACAGGCGGCGGCCCCACCTCCGCCGCACCTGCTAGGGCCAGGCATAGACACCGCGGTTCAAGGCATCACGAATGGCCGAGATCACCTTGGCACCACGCAGGGTCGCTCCGCTGTAGCCATCGATGTCATCCACCAGCGACTCGGGCTCGTAGAGAGCGAAAATCCGGGTGACCGGTGCGCCCTCCAGACGCTCGGCTATCTGACGATGCTGCAGCATGACCGGATACAGCTCATCGCCCTCTTCCAAGGCCAGATAATCCACCCCACGGTAAGCCAGGTGGCGATAGGCCAGCGATTCGATGTGGCCATCGCGCAGATCGAACGTGACGTTGACCTGAATGCTGCCCCGGTCGGTGAAGGCACCGCGATAGTGTCCGTCGAGCGGTAGCCCCAGCAAGGCGCGCGCCAGACGCTCATCCTGGGCCGGCGACGTCGCTTCTCCGGCCTGCCTCTCCACCACGGCGCCAGCGGGCTCGCTCGCTCCGGGCTCGAGAGGCTCGGCCGTGTCATCCACCAGTCGGCCGATCAGGTAGCGCTCGAGCATCGCCTCGGCCCTGGGGCTGTGGGGTACACCGGGGCGCTTGTTGTCCCAGCCCTCGGTGGACTCCCGTCCGCACCACTCGAGCAGGACCTCTTCCTCGGTGGGATGATCGGGCACGTAGTCGGTGATGTCGTAGACCCGACCATGAATGGCCTTCCAGCAGCTCTCGGCGCTGCCATGTTCGGCCAGCTCCTCCATGGTGATCGACTCCAGGTCGGAGTCCTCGACCGTCTCCCGGTCGCTGCCGGAAAGCGCATTGACGGAGACAAGGGTGATGAGGCTGGCCACGAAGGCAATGAAGGCGCTGTAAGCGATCTTGTTCATAGGAAATCGAAGACCTCGCTGTGAATGCGTGCAGCGGGAATGCCCTGCTCGATCAATAGCCGCTGCAGATAAGCGTTCATGCCGGGCGGGCCGCAGAGATATATCTCCCGTTCGGCGCAGTCGGGACAGTGCTCACGCAGGAATGCCTCGGTGAGAGGTCCATGATCGCGATGGTAGTGCTGGGTATAGGCGAACCCCTCGACTCGCGCGGCAATCTCGCAGAACTCTTGCCGGTAATAGGCACGATCCGGGTTATTGGCCAGATAGAACAGATGCACGTGCACGTCGGGAACGGATCCGGCACCCAGGTTACGGGCACCGGCAACGAACGGTGTGATACCGATGCCGCCGCCGAGCCAGAGCATGTCGCGCTGCGGGAAGCGCCGCTCGAAGAACTCCCCGTAGGGGCCTTCGATCAATACCCGTGTTTCCGGCATCACAGTCTGCAGGGCGTGGCTGGCATCGCCCAGATCCTTGATACCGATGCGCAGCCGCGAATCCGAGGGCGCCGAGGCGATGGTGTAGGGGTGCTCCTCACCGCGTCCGGCAGCAAGCCGCTCGTCCAGCGGGGTGAGATAGACGAACTGCCCCACCGCATGGCGAATGCCGCTCCCCTCGGGGCGCAGCACCAGCTCGACCACACCGCGGGCCAGTGACACCACCTGCTCGATGCGGTAGGGATGGCGCCGCTGCGGCGCTACGCCCTTGCGCCAGGCAATGGCACCCAGCCCGGCAATGCCGAGCAGCCACCACGGCCAGGTCTCTCCGGCCAGCAGCAAGGCATGCCACAGCCCCAGCAGCAGCGCCGCTGCCGAGACCAGGTGCAGGCGCTTCCAACGCTGATAATGGGGCTTGCCGAAGAAGCCGAAGGTCGGCGCCAGAAACACCACCATCGCCACCCAGGCCAGCCAGCCGAGCCATATCGCGCCCTGGGCAGGCGGCGGGAACAGTGTGGCCACCGCGGCCTCCAGGGATGCCGGAACTGCCGCCAGCCCCATCGCCAACGCATGGACCATGACCAGGATGAATGCCGCGAAACCCAGCCAATGATGCATTCGCCAGAGTCGTGCCAGCCCGCCAAAAGGTCTGTCAAAACCCGGCACCCGGCAACTCACCAGCCCGGCCAGCAGCATCATGGCCAGCCCCAGGATGCCCGTGACACGACCGAGCCAGGTCAACCACAGCTCGGGCGGCCCACCCAGCCCACCCAGGCGCGGCAGCGCCACCGCCAACGGCAGCACCAGTGCCACGATCAGGGCAATGTCGCCCAGTCTTGGCAGTCGTCGCATGATCTCTCCCCGGGGCAGAACTGACATCAGTGTCGTCTAATGGCGCCAGGCTTCAAGGCCTGACGCCATTTATCCACACACACTTGATCCATATCAGATGGTGCAACGCCGCGTCATCGAAGCGCCACCAACCGGTCATGCCGCTGTAACGCCCAGTCGCCACTCTCTTCGGGCGAAGACCCACTAGCCTTCGGCAAGCGCCATGCAGCATGCCTCCAGGAGAAACAAGCCATGACCCAGCCTCATCTCCCCGGTCACGTCGACCCCATACTGGCCGCCGGCGACGAGCCGACGAGCAACGCCTCCGGCAACGCCTATTTCGGCGATATCCTGGCAGCGCGCATGAGTCGCCGCACGCTGCTGCGCGGCAGTCTGGCTGCCGCCATTGCCGGGGCCATGGCCACCAGCCTGCCCTTCGGTCGCGCCCTGGCCGCCGGCGTCCCGTCGCCGAGCATCGGCTTCAAGGCGATTCCCGTCGGCGCCGGCGACAGCGTAGTGGTGCCGGAAGGCTACCGGGTACAGGCCTTCATTCCCTGGGGCACGCCGATCAGCGGCAGCATGCCGGCCTTCTCTCTCGATGCCAGCGGCGAGGACCAGGCTCACCAGATCGGCAGCCACCATGACGGCATGCACTACTTCGCCATCGACGGCAGCTCCCGCGACGGCCTGCTGGTGCTCAACCACGAATACGTCGAGCCGCGCTTCCTGCACGCTGCGGCGTCAGGGCTGGCCCTGGACGCCGACGGCTTCCCGCAGCACGAGGACGGCTCCCGCGATACCGACCAGGTGCGCAAGGAACTCAACGCTCATGGCGTTTCGGTAGTGCGGGTGCGCCAGGGTGACGACGGCCAGTGGCAGGTGGTACAGGATCGTCACAACCGTCGCGTCACCGGGCTCACGCCGATGCAACTGGCCGGGCCGGTGGCAGGCACCGAGCACGTGGTGACGAAGTACAGCCCCGACGGCAGCATGACCCGCGGCACCCTGAACAACTGCGCCCATGGTGTCACGCCGTGGAACACCTACCTGGCCGCCGAGGAGAACTGGGCCGGTTACTTCGCCAACGAAGATGCCGAGATCGATCGCCGCCAGACCCGTTACGGCATCGCCACCCGTGCCGAAGGTCGCTACCAATGGCACCGCGCCCAGGGCGGCGCCGACGAGTTCGTGCGCTTCGATGCCACCTCCCGCGGCGCCTCATCCAGCGAGGACTACCGCAACGAGCCCCACGCCTTCGGCTACATGGTGGAGATCGACCCCTTCGATCCGCAGAGTACCCCGGTCAAGCGCACCCACCTGGGCCGCTTCGCCCATGAAGGGGTGATCTTCGCTCCGGCCGTCGAGGGCCAGCCGGTGGTGGCCTACTCCGGCGACGACGCCCGCTTCGAGTACATCTACAAGTTCGTCTCGGCGCGGCCCTATCAGGCCGCCAGCGCCGATGGCTCGCTGCTCGACGAAGGCACGCTCTACGTTGCCAAGTTCAACGACGACGGCAGCGGCGAGTGGCTGGCCCTGGCCCCGGGCCAGAACGGCCTGACCCCGGAGAACGGCTTCGCCGACCTGGCCGACATCCTGGTCAACACCCGCAGTGCAGCCGACTTCGTCGGCGCGACCAAGATGGACCGCCCCGAGTGGGGCGCCGTCGACCCGGCTACCGGCCAGGTCTACTTCACCCTGACCAACAACACCCGCCGCAGCGAAGAGCAGGTCGATGCCGCTAACCCCCGCGCCGAGAACCACTTCGGCCATATCGTTCGCTGGCAGGAGGACGGCACCCACGCCGCCGAGCGCTTCGCGTGGGATATCTTCGTCCTGGCCGGCGATGAGGAGAGCGGTCGCGACCTGGCCGGCGAGCCGCTGGGTCAGGAGGCGATCTTCGCCAGCCCCGATGGGTTGTGGATCGATGCAGACCGTCGCGTATGGATCCAGACCGACATCAGCGAGTCGGTGATGAATACCGGTATCCACGAGGTGTTCGGCAACAACCAGATGCTCGTCGCCAACCCTGAGACCGGCGAGATCCGCCGCTTCCTCACCGGCCCCATCGGTCAGGAGATCACCGGGGTGATCACCACACCCGACCAGCGCACCATGTTCGTCAACGTGCAGCACCCCGGCGCCACCACCAGCGCCGAGGCGTTCGCCGCCGGCGAGTCGGTCAGCCACTGGCCGGACGGCGGAAGCGCCATTCCGCGTTCGGCGACGCTGGTGATTACCCGAGAGGACGGCGGTATCATCGGCGCATAAGCGAGAGGCAAAAAAACAGCGGGCCCCGCCAATGGCGGGGCCCGCTGCGTTGCGTCTTGCGTCGTTAGAGGTTGCCTTGGCGGAACGCGTCCTCGAAGCTGAAGCGCGGCTCCGGCGCCTCGGGCAGCAGCCAGGCGCAAGCGTGTACCTTCTCCAGCAGCTCGCCGTGGGTCGGCGCCAGCAGGTTGACGTGGGCGAGCTTGCGCCCGGGGCGCTCGCTCTTGTCGTAGCGGTGCAGATGGGCGTCGGAGATGGCGAGTATGGCCGCCGGATCGCCCTCCTGGCCGATCACGTTGACCATGCAGGTCGGCATGCGTGCCGAGGTGTCGCCCAGGGGCAGGCCCTGAATCGCACGCAGGTGGTTCTCGAACTGGCTGGTCACCGCGCCGTCCATGGTCCAGTGGCCGGAGTTGTGCACCCGCGGCGCCATCTCGTTGGCCAGCAGCTTGCCGTCGCGGGTCTGGAACAGCTCCAGGGTCAGCACGCCGACGTAGTCGAGCTCGTCGAGCAGCGCGCGGATGTAGCCATCGGCGGTCTGCTGCACTGCCTCGTCGAGATCCGGCATCGGCGCCAGCGAATAGCGCAGGATGCCGTCCACGTGCAGATTCTCGGCCATAGGGTAGAAGGCCATCTCGCCCTCGCGGCCGCGCACGGCGATGATCGACACCTCGCGCACGAAGTCGACGAAGGCCTCGACGATCAGCTTGGGATGATTGATCGAACGCCAGGCCTCGGCCGCCTCGGCCGGGTCGCGCAGCACCGCCTGGCCCTTGCCGTCGTAGCCCTCGGTGACCGACTTGGCCACCACCGGGGTGCCCAGCTCGCGGGCCGCCGCTTCCAGCGCCTCGGCGCTCTCGACGATACGGTAGGCGGGAGTGGGAATGGCCAGGCGGTCGAACAGCGCCTTCTCCTCGGCACGGTTCTGGCAGATGCGGATCGCCTCGCTCGAGGGGTAGACCGGCTTGACCTCCTCGATGGCCTGCACCAGCGCCACGGGCAGGTGCTCGAACTCATAGGTGACCAGGTCGACCTTGGCCAGGAAGTCGTCGAGCAGATGATGCTGATCGGTGTAGATCATGACATCACCGATCCCGGCGCTGGGGTGGCCGGTGGTGTCGAGGAAGGTGAAGCGGTTGGCCAGCGGGTAGCCGGCCAGCGCCAGCATGCGGCCGAGCTGGCCGGCACCGAGTACGCCGATATTCATGTCGCTGTCTCCTCTCGCTGGCTCATGCGGGTTCGCCGGCTCATTCGTCTGCGGGCCGGGGGTCGGGGTTGTCGAGCACCGACTGGGTCTGCTCGGCGCGGAAGGCCTCGACGGCAGCACGCACCTTGGCATCCTGCAAACCGACGATCTGCGCTGCCAGCAGGCCGGCGTTGGTCGCCCCGGCCTTGCCGATGGCCAGCGTGCCCACGGCGATACCGCCCGGCATCTGCACGATGGAGAGCAGCGAGTCGAGGCCCTTCAGCGCCTTGGACTCCACCGGCACGCCCAGCACCGGCAGCGCCGTCTGCGAGGCCACCATGCCCGGCAGGTGGGCGGCCCCACCGGCACCGGCGACGATCACTTGCAGGCCGCGCTCGGCAGCACTCTTGGCGTAGTCGAACAGCAGATCCGGGGTGCGATGCGCCGAGACCACGCGGGTCTCATAGGCCACGCCCAGGCGTTCGAGCATCGCCACGGCATGCTCCATGACCGGCCAGTCGGATTTCGACCCCATGATCACGCCTACGCGTGGCTGCTCGCTGGATGACATTTTGCGGTTCCCCGTGATGAGGCTGGTTGGCGAAGGGCAGGTATTCTAACGGCGCCCGCAGGCGCCGTCATCTTGACCAGTCGGGCAATTGGCCGCCCGCTCGCGCAGGCGGCCTCCGCCGTCACGTCGTCCCGGCTCCGGCCGAGTGAATTTCACGCCGGCTGGCCAGCCAGTTGGCGCCGAGGGCGAGTATCATCACCGCCACCCCCACGGCCTCCACCATGAAGTTGGGATAGAACACCGCCACGATGGCACCGGTAATCGCGATACGCGGTAGCCACGACATACGCGTGAAGAGATAGCCCTCCAGCGCCGCGGCAAAGGCACCAAGCGCCAATATCGCGATCAGCCCGTTCCAGGCCAGGATGTGCAGCGGGCCGCCCATGATGATCTCAGGATTGAAGACCATGAACATCGGGATCAGGTAGAGCCCCTTGGCGAACTTCCACGCCTGGACCCCGGTCGCCATCGGTTTGGAGCCGGCGATCGCCGCCCCGGCGAAGCCGGCCAAGGCTATCGGTGGCGTGACGTTGGAGTCCTGGGAGTACCAGAACACCACCAGGTGAGCGATCAGCAGCGGAATGCCGAACTCGGCGGTCAGGGCCGGGCCCACCAGCACGATCAGCACGATGTAGCTGGCGGTGACCGGCAGTCCCATGCCCAGAATCAGGCTGGCCAGCAGCACCATCAGCAGCGCCAGCACGATGTTGCCGCCGGAGAAAGCCATCATCATGGCGGAGAACTTGAGCCCCAGGCCGGTGAGCCCCACCACGCCGACGATGATGCCGGCCACGGCACAGGCCAGGGAAACCGACACGGCATTGCGCGCGCCCAGCTCCAGCCCTTCGATCAGCTTGACGAAGCCGGCCCAGATCACGCGTCCGGTGCTGGCCAGGGTGACGGGCTGCCCCTGGCGCGGTGCAACGAAGAAGAACCATATCGTATAGCGCAGCGCGGCCACGGCAACCATGGTCACCACCGCGTAGAAGCCCACCCGCATCGGCGACATGTGCATCGCCAACAGCCACACCAGTACCGCCAGTGGCAGCAGGAAGTGCCAGCCCTCGCGCAGCACGTCGCGCATCTGCGGCAGCTCGCTGCGGGGCAGACCCTGCATGCCCTGCTTGAGAGCGATGATGTGCACGAACAGATAGACGGTGGCGAAATACATGATCGCCGGCAGGATGCTCACCTTGACCACGTCCAGGTAGGGCGTATTGGTGTACTCGGCAATCAGGAAGGCACCGGCCCCCATCAAGGGCGGCATGATCTGACCGCCGGTGGAAGCCGCAGCCTCGATGCCGCCGGCCTGATGCGGCTTGTAGCCCAGACGCTTCATCAAGGGGATGGTGAAGGCGCC
Source organism: Halomonas sp. MCCC 1A11062 (assembly GCF_021404355.1). Lineage (NCBI taxonomy): Bacteria > Pseudomonadati > Pseudomonadota > Gammaproteobacteria > Oceanospirillales > Halomonadaceae > Halomonas > Halomonas sp. MCCC 1A11062. The sequence goes on along the minus strand of NZ_JABFTW010000005.1, from coordinate 104,854 downwards.
GGTAGTCACCACGTTGGCGATGGCGCTGCCGGAGATCGAGCCCATGCCGGCGGAGGCGATGACAGCGGCCTTGGCCGGGCCGCCGCGCTGGCGGCCGGTGGCAGCGTAGGCCATGTCGATGAAGAACTTGCCGGCGCCGGTACTCTCGAGGAAGGCGCCGAACAGCACGAAGACGAAGATGAAGGTGGCCGCCACCCCCAGCGGCAGGCCGAAGATACCCTCCTGGCCCAGATAGAGCTGCCCCACTACCCGATCGAGGTTGTAGCCGCGGTGCTCGAGAATGCCGGGCATGAACTGACCCAACCACGGCAGCTCGCCGCGCGGGCCGGCAAAGGCGTAGAGAATGGCGATGACACCGATGATGGTCATACCCAGGCCTACCGCACGGCGGCTGGCCTCGAGCACCGTGACCACGGCAATGCAGCCGACGATGATGTCGGTCTGGCTCCAGAACCCGGCGCGGCGGATGATTTCATCCAGGTAGAGCACCATGTAGCCACCGGTGATCAGGGCCCCGGCGAAGAAGGCCATATCGATCAGCCCGCCCAACACGCCGCGTTTGCGGTGGGGGCCGAACACCGGAAAGATCAGGAACGCCAGCATCATGATCAGCATCAGGTGAACGCTGCGCTGATAGAACAGACCCAGCGGCTGGATGCCGGCGGAGTAGAGCTGGAACAACGACAGCCCCACGGCGACCAGGGTGATCAACCACAGGATCGGTCGGGGCTGAATGGCATTGCCACCGGGTACGGTGACGGGCGGGTTGGCAGATTCGCTCATGCGCGCCTCTCAGGGGGTGGAATCAGGGGTGCGCAGGTGGATCGTCACCCGCTCGCCGGCCGCCAGTTCGCTCAGGCTGATCCGACGTCCCTCATGCAGCAGTCTATGGTCGACTCTGGCAGAGCCGACCCTCAATCGATAGCGGTTGCCGGGCACCGGCTCGTCGATGTCCTCGATCCAGTAGCCGCCCTGGCCGTCCGAGACCTGACGGCCCCGGCCTGGCACGTGGCCAAGCCCAGCGGCGAAGTCCGGCTGGTGGCTACGCTCCAGTACCATGTTCCCTTGGTGATGGCGATAGCAATCCTGCACGCGAATGCCGGTCACGGAGTGATTCCACTCCATGCACCAGCGCTCGCCTTCCGGCATCGGCAGCGAGACCAGCGCCTGACCGTGATCGTCGAGCACTTCCAGATGCGAGGCATCGGACCAGGCCGCGATACTCGTAGCGCATAGTGTCAGCATGCAGAAAGTCGCCGGCCCGAGGGCTCGGCGACTCCTGCGCAGGTTCGCAGCAAGCATCGTGGATGCCTGACTGAACGAGCCTTACGGACGCTGGTGGTCGGCCACTTCGGCGCCCACTTCCTCATAATAGCGCAGCGCGCCATCGTGGAACGGGACCGGAGTGGAGTCGATGCTGAACTCGACGGTGGTGTCGTTGGCCGCCGGATGGACGGCGATCAACTCATCGATGTTCTCGAACAGCAGCTTGGTCAGCTCATAGGCCAGCTCTTCGTCCATGTCGGCATTGACGACCAGCACGTTGGGAATGCTGATGGTCTGCACCGCCTCGTCCATGCCGTCGTACATGCCGGCACGCAGCTCGTAGGCAGCGAAGGTAGGCTCGACTTCACGGGCGTTCTCGATCTCCTCCTCGCTGAAGCCGATCAGGCGAATGCTACGGGTCGCCGCCAGGTTGAGGATCGAGCTAGTGGGCGGCCCCACGCTCCAGAAGCCGGCGTCGATGTCGCCGTCGCGGATGGCGTCGGCGGTCTCGTTGAAGTTCAGACGCTGAGGACGGAAGTCGTCATAGGTGATGCCGTTGGCTTCCAGCAGGGCGCGAGCGTTGAGCTCGGTACCGCTGCCCGGTGCGCCGACTGAGACGCGCTTGCCACGCAGGTCTTCCAGCGACTGGATGTCGGAATCGGCCAGGGTGACCAGTTGCACGGCGTTGGGATACACGGACGCCAGTGCGCGGGTGTTCTCGATCTGACGCCCCTCGAAATCACCCGTGCCGTTGTAGGCCTGATAGACGGTATCGGCGAGGGCCAGGGCGAGGTCGGCATCGCCGCGCATGATCAGGCCCATGTTCTCCACCGAGGCGCCGGTCACTTCCGCCGTGGCGCTAGCCCCTTCTATGTGGTTGTTGATCATCTCGGCGAAGCCGCCACCGATCGGATAGTACACGCCGCCGGTACCGCCGGTAGCGATGGAAAGCTGCTGAGCGGCAGCCAACGGAGCCGTGGCCATCAGCGAAGCGGCAGCGACATATTTGAGAGCGCGCATGAATCTCCTCCGTCCTGAAACCGGATCGTTTATGGTTGTTTCGGAGCGTACCGGGCGAGCCCGACCGCTTACCTGACAAAAGCTAGCACGCCCCTGCGTAAAGAGGCTAATCGACAGTTTCTACGTTATTGAGAATTTTCGGCAATTCCACCAAGGTCGGCTTAGCCCGGCAAGCCATCGGGGCGAGCACTGAGCAGCATGCGGGCGAAGCTCAGCGCATAGAGCCAAAAAGCGAACCCCCAGCACAACGCAGGGAGCACCACGCTACCGAGCAGGTAGTGCTGCGGCCAGAGCGCCGGTACTGCACTGCGCGCTACGGTGCCCAGGAATAGACAGGCGAGAACGAGCCAGATGGTGCGTGGCAGCACCAAGGGCCGACCGGTATGGCGCAGCCCGGCAATGCAAAACACCGCCAGCACGGCGCCGGCTACCGCTCCCACGAACAGCAGATGCCGCCCAGCGTAGGCTGGTAAGCTTTCCCCCAGCGCCGCTACGCCCACCACGGCCAGTCCCAGCATCAGCCACACGTAGGCCAGCGTGAGCAGCAGCAGATAGAGCTTGGTCATGGCGCGCCCCCAGGGCCACTCACTGAGCCGGTCAGCTTGAGCGGCGGCGGCGGCCAGTGCGACCCAGCCGCTGACGGGATGCCCCCGAGCCACCAGATCGGCGCAGACGAACAGGCACAGTGTGGCCACCGCCAAGTGCTCACGGGCAGGAGTGAAGCGCAGCGACCGCCGACTCCCGCTCTCCCCTACCGCCACCTGCGAAACCACCCGCACGATACGAGTGGCAGTCACAGCGATCATCACCAATAGCAGGTTGGCCGCCAGATGCAGCATGTCCAGCGCACCCAGGCGCCCCGGCAGCAGGCCCAGCCAGGCTAGATAGAAGCCCCCCTGGGCCAGCACGAAGAGCAGCGCCAGAGTGCCCAAGCTGAGGTGCCGGCGCCCTTCGGGCGAGAGCAGCGCCGGCAGTGCCCAGGCCAGCACGCAGAGAGAAAACGCCAGGTTGATGGTCGCCACCAGCCAGCCCGGCAGCGAGCCGGCGAACCAGAACGCCAGACGTCCGGCCAGCCACAGTGCCACCAGGCCGGCCAACCTGGCACCGATCAGCGGCTCGACCTTGGCCCAGGAAGGCACCGCCGTGAGCAGAAAGCCGGCCAAGGCCGCCGCGACGAAGCCGAACAGCATCTCGTGCCCATGCCAGAGCAGCGGTGACATGCCGAGCGGCAGCGATACCTGATGCAGCAATAGCCCCACCCACGGCAGTAACGTCAGCGGGGCATAGAGCGCGGCCAGCAGGAAGAAAGGGCGAAAGGCGTAGGCCAGGATCGGCCACGGCTGGCCGGCGCGTAGGGCTGCGGTGGTCGTCATGCCACGCTCCCTAACCGGCTGCCGCCGGCCCATCGACGAGGTAGAACCCCTCGTCGGGCAGGCCGCCGCCAATGAAGCCCGGGGAGAGTTCGGCCAGGGCGCCTAGGAATCCCTCCAGCTCGGTGCGCGCTTGAGCGGCGCTGCGCATCTCCAGCCGCGTGCGTAAGATGGCACCTTCGATCACCTGGGCGGGCAGCGGCGAATGCTGGGCACCGAGCTGACCGGCCTCGGCCGGGTTCGACGCTACCCAGGCTACGGCCTCGGCCACCGCCACCTGGATGGCGGCCACCCACTCGGGGTGCGCCTCGAGCAACTCACGTCGGCAGATGGTGCCCGCCTGAGGCAACGCCGGGGCTGCCCCCGTCAGCCGCGCCCACTCCTGCTGTAGGTCGAGCTCGGCGACGGTCAGGCCGAGCGAGGCCGTTTGCAGCCGTGCCGAGGTGCGTACCGGCTCGGGCAAAACGGCGGCGTCGATGCGCTGGGCCAGGAAGGTCTGCACGGTCTCGAAGGGGCTGGCCTGATAGGTGATACGCAGGTCGCGGCTGACTTCCAGCCCCTCCCGAGCCAGCAGGTAGCGCAGCACCAGGTCGGGCATGTCGCCACGCCAGGGCACGCCGACATGGCGCCCGGCAAGCTCCGCCAGGCTTGCCAGCGGCACGCCGTGGGCCAGGATGCCCAGCGTACCCCACACGTTGACGTTCAGGAGCACCACCGGCACCCCGCGGTTGTAGAGGTTGGCCGCCACGTTGGTCGGCGTCGCGGTGAGCTGAACCTCGCCGCCGGCGATCCAGGCCCGCAACTGGTCCGGGTCGCGCCAGGTACGCAGCTCGCTCTCACCGATCAATTTGAGCAGCCGCGCATCCTGCAACGCCCGCGCCAGAATCACCTGAGGCAGGCCAAGCGGCGCGGCCATCCGCAACCCACCGGCCGCCGCCAGGCCCAAGCCGGGAAAGGCAGCCAGGGTGGCCGAAGCCAGGGCGAGCTGCAGCAAACGGCGACGTTGAGAATCGATCATGGACTTACCTCGGTTTGACGAAACAGGAAGCTCTCGGCCACCGAGGCCTGCCGCAGCAGAGCACCGGCGGCCTCGTAGAGAAAAGCGGTGTCGCGCTCGACGAAGGGCCGCGCGATGCGCTCCTCGTGCACGATGCGCCCCGGCGACGGCGACATCACCAGCACCCGGTGCCCCAGACGCAGGGCCTCGGTCAGGTCATGGGTGACCAACAACGAAGCGATGCCGCGCCGGGCCAGCAGTTCGAGCAGCAGCGTCTGGGCCTCGCTGCGAAGGCCCACGTCGAGGGCGCTGAAGGGCTCATCGAGCAATAGCAGGTCGGCATCCACGGCCAAGGCTCGAGCCAGCGCCACCCGCTGCTGCATGCCGCCGGAGAGTTCATGGGGAAAGTGGTGATGACGCTCGGCCAGTCCCAGCTCGTCGGCCAGGGCTCGCGCACGAGCCAGGCGCTCCCGGCGCGGCACGCCCTGCACCTTGAGCCCCAGAGCGATATTGTCGAGCAGGCGCCGCCAGGGCAGCAGGCGCGGCTCTTGAAACACTACAGTGCTGCGATGGAAGGCGTCGCTGACGCGTCCCTCGCTGGGCGTGACCAGGCCGGCGGCAATACGCAGCAGCGTGGTCTTGCCGCAGCCCGAAGGACCCACCAGGCACACCGACTCCCCTGGCACGATGGCCAGGTCGATGCCCGCCAGCGTACGCTCGCGACCGAAGTCGTGACCCACCGCTTCGAGTTTGAGCATTACCTCGCTCCTCGCCCGGTCTGACGCCAGGGCTCCATGCGCCGCTGCAGCGGACGCAGCAGGCCGTGCTCGGCCGCCAACAGTAGCGCCACCACGAGCACGATCCAGGCCATGGCCGCAGCAGTGTCAAGGTTGACCCGGGCCATGGCGAGCCCGGCGCCGATGCCATCCTCGGTGGCGAACAGCTCGGCCATCACCGCCACCTTCCAGGCCACCCCCAGTGCCGTTATCAGCGCTGGAAACACATATGAGGCGATGTGCGGCAGATGGAAGTCGACCAGCCGCATCAGCGGCGGAACGGCGAAGACGTCGGCCATCTCCTGCAGACGCCGGTCGCGGGTCAGCGCCCCCATTTGAGCGCCGGCGAAGCTGACCGGCAGTGACGTGGCCATCACCGTATAGACCGTGGCCAGCGAGCCGCTGCCGAACCAGAGAATGGCCAGCACGATCCAGGCGATCGGTGGTATCCCCAGCAGCACCGTGGAGACCGGCTCCAGCGCCCGTCCCAAAGTGCGCGACAACCCGGCCAGAATGCCCAGTGCGGTGCCGATCACCGCCGCCAGGGCGAAACCCAGCATGGCGCGCCAAGTGGTGGCCCAGACCGCCGCCAGGGCGTCCGCCTGCCACAGCCGGGCAAGCGCGGCCAGTGCATCCCGCGGCCCGGGTAGCAGGAAACTGCCGTAGAGCTGGCTGCCCCACTCCCATAGCGCCACGAACAGCAGCACCCCGGTCAGGCTTCCGCCCCAGCCCAACAGCGTTTCGATGCAGTGCGTCGGCAGTGATCGCTTCATGGCTCCTCATCCATTCCTACCCCATGACATAAGCCTGCCCGAGTCGACGACACCGCTTGATGATCCAGATCAAACAAGAACGATTATAAGATGCATTACATTTACCACATTAACCAGAGGAGTCCCCCATGCACCTGCTACGCCCCGCTCTGCCCACCAAGTCCCTCTTCGCCCTGCCCCCTCTTGCCCTGGCCCCTCTTGCCCTGGCTGTCGGCGCGGCGCTGAGCCTGCCGGCCCAGGCCGACGGCGGTGCCGCCTTCGACCTGCCGAGCGTTACGGTCACCGCCAAGGGCTACGAAGCCGACGAGCTCGACACCCCCAGCGCCACCCTGCGCCTCGACGCCACTCAAGCCCCGGCTACCCAGAGCGTGGGCAGCCTGTTCCGCGGCCAGCCCGGTACCGCCGTGCACGGCGACGGCAGTTGGGGCCAGAATCCCGTGCTACGCGGCCTGAAGAAGGAAAGCATCGTGCTGCAGGTGGACGGCGTACGGCTCAACTCGGCACAGCCCCAAGGGGCGCTGGCCTCGTTCGCCAGCCTCGGCCTGCTCGACAGCATCGAAGTGGTGAAGGGACCCGGCTCGGTACTGCACGGCTCCGGGGCATTGGGCGGCGCGGTGAACCTGCGCACGCCGGAAGCCGAATTCAGCGACCGGCCCAGCATCGGCGGACGCTTCTCGACCAGCGCCGGCAGCGTCGACGACAGCGTTGGCGGCGGCGCCATCCTGCAGCTTGCCAATGCCGATCACGCCCTGGTGCTGGGCGCCACCGGACGCGACGTAGGCGACTACGACACGCCTGAAGGCCGGGTGGATAATAGCGGCTTCGAATCGGGAGCCTTTCTGCTCAAGTACGCTTTCCGACTGGCCGACGGCCACCGCCTGAAGCTCAACGTGCAGGGCCAGGAGGACCGCAACGTCTGGTACCCCGGCTCGGCCAAGCCGGGGCCCAACCCGGCCCTTGGCACACTGACCATTCACTCTCCGCGCCAGGAGCGCGAGCTCTACGAGGTGGCCTACGAGGGCGAGGTGGGCCCAGGTACGCTGGAAACCAGCCTCTATCGCCAGGAAGTATTCCGCCAGATACGCGCCTGGTCGAGCGGACTGGAGCGCAACCAAGTGTGGAATGACGTCACCTTCATCACCGACGGTGGGCGCATCCAGTACCGCCTGCCGCTGGGTGAGCGCCATCTGCTCACCCTCGGGGTGGAAGCTTGGGAGATGACCGGCGACCCCGAACGCTTCCAATACACCCCACCGCTCTCCGACAACGCCGTAGCCACCTCACCGTTCCGCAACGGCGTGATCGAGAGTCGTGGCGTATTCCTGCAAGACGAGATCATGTTCGACGACTGGACACTGATGCTCGGCGCCCGCTACGACAGCGTGACCGGCGACGCCGACGTCAAGGGCAGCGGGCCCAATGCCACCAGCGAAGGACTGCGCAACGAGAGCGACACGCTTTCCTGGTCCGTGGGCGCCATCTACAACGCCTCACCGATGCTCAACCCCTACGTCAGTCTGGGCAGCGCCTACCGCGCCCCGGACATGCGCGAGCGTTTCGAGGATGCCGCCCGCGGGGATGGCTATTTTCACATCGGCAACCCTCAGCTCGACCCGGAGCGCTCCACCAGCCTGGAACTCGGTGTGAAGGGGCGCAGCGAGCGTGGCGAATACCGCCTGGCCGCCTTCCACACCCGCATCGACGACTACATCGCCGGCCGCATCACCGGCGCCACCAACGCCCAGAACCAGCCGATCAAGCGCACCGAGAATCTCGACCGGGTCGAGATACAAGGCGTGGAGGCAGGCTTCGTACTGCCCCTCGACGGCCGGCTGGCAGGGGGTCACTGGCAGCTCGACGGCAGCCTCACCTGGTTGCGCGGCACCAACAAGCAGGACGACGAGCCGCTCTATCAAGTGCCGGCGCATGAAGCGACCCTGGGCATCGGCCAGCAGCCCCCAGCCGGCTTCCACTGGCACGCCCAGGTACGCGGCGTAGCCAGCCAGGACCGCACCGCCGACATTTTCTCCAACGGCACCGAACGGACCACGCCGGGCTATGCCACTGCCGACCTAGGCCTGGGCTGGCGCTTCGGGCCGGCCGCAGGGCTTTCCAGCCTGGAGGTGGGGCTCGAGGTCAATAACCTGTTCGACCGCGGCTATCGCGAGCACCTCATCGACCAGCCCGAGGGGGGAGAACTGCTGGCGCCAGGACGCGGCGCGGTGGCGACACTGCGCGGACGTTTCTGACCGTTCGACACCGCTGCCCGCCCCGCCGGGCAGCAGTCATCATGGCGTCACGAAAAAGTCGTCAAACGGCACTGGCAAATTTGGCGAAATGCCCCCATGATGTGGTTGTCGCAATCGCCCACTGGAGCATCATGAGTACGGCACGACATTCTTCCAACGCGGAACTCCTCGACCCCCCGCGAAGCTGCCCTGACCTCGACGTCAGGGACTTGGAAAAGCGCACACGTCTGATGCGCATCGTTACACGGCTCATCGCCGTATCCGACCTCGGTTGCCGCGAGATCGCTCGCCGCGCCGGACTTCCGGCACAGAAGATCAGCGATCTGCTGGCCGGCCGCCTCGAACACCTCTCGCTCGATGAGCTGCGCCTCGTTTATCACAGCATCGATCCGGAAGGCGCCTTGAACTATTAGCGCCAGAAGCTCCGCGTAGCGCCAGAAGTTCCGCGTTTCGATCGACCTGATAGGGATCGCCCCGGATACAGCGACGCCTCGTCCCAGGACGAGGCGTCGGTTTGGCGTGCGTGCAAATTGCCGGCCGTCACTCCTCTTGCTGCTCGAACTCCTCGGCTACGCGAATGGCTTCGGCTTCGGTCTCATGCTCGGAGATGACGACCTCATTGCTGGGATCCGTCTCGTCGATGACGTGCCAGCCCGTGACCGGCAGATTGATGTCCTCGGCATCGCGAATCGGCTCGACACGCGCCTGCTTGGGTCCGCTCTTGGGCATGCTGCCTCCTTGCTGTTGCCATGAGTGGTTGAGCCTGATGCCTCATCAAGCTAGCCAAGCCCGTGGCGGCAAGCCAAACGCAGCCAACCGGCTCGCCAATCCCTTATGCCAAGCCCCTCATGCCAAGCCCTCATGCCTCCGGCGGCAGATCGGTCAGCGCCCCGGTGGAGGCCGAACTGACCGTGCGCGCGTACTTGGCCAGCACGCCGCGGGTATAACGCGGCGGGGGCTGGCGCCAGGCGGCTCGCCGTCGTTCCAGCGTCTCAACGTCCACGTGCAGCTCGATGGTGTCGGCCTCGGCATCGATGGTGATGGTGTCGCCATCCTCGACCAGCGCCAGCGGGCCGCCATCGAAGGCCTCGGGCGAAACATGCCCCACCACGAAACCATGACTGCCGCCGGAGAAGCGGCCGTCGGTGATCAAGGCCACGGAGTCGCCCAGGCCACGTCCCATGATCGCCGAGGTGGGCGTCAGCATCTCACGCATGCCGGGGCCGCCCTTGGGGCCTTCGTAGCGGATCACCACCACGTCGCCGGCCGTCACCGTGCCGTCGTTGATGCGCGCCTGGGCCTCCTCCTCGGAGCCGAACACCCGCGCGCTGCCGGAGAAACGCGTGCCCTCCTTGCCGGTGATCTTGGCCACCGCACCTTCGGGCGCCAGATTGCCGTAGAGGATGCGCAAGTGGCTCTCCTTCTTCAGCGGGGCGTCCAGCGGCGTGATGATGGCCTGCTCTGCCGGGTAGGGAGCTACCCCTGCCAGGTTCTCGGCCAGGGTCCGCCCCGTCACCGTCAGACAGTCGCCGTGAAGCATGCCGGCATCGAGCAGCGTCTTCATCAGCGGCTGGATGCCGCCGATCTCGACCAGCTCGCTCATCATGTAGCGCCCGCTGGGGCGCAGATCGGCCAGCACCGGCACACGCCGGCCGATCTCGGTGAAATCGACAAGGGAGAGCGGCACGCCCACGGTGTTGGCCATGGCGATCAGATGCAGCACCGCGTTGGTGGAACCACCCAGGGCGATCACCACGGTGATGGCGTTCTCGAAGGCCTGACGGGTCATGATGTCCGAAGGCTTGATGTCGCGCTCGAGCAGTGTCAGCACTGCCGCGCCGGCCGCCTCGCAGTCGGCGCGCTTGGCCTGGGACACGGCGTTCTGCGCCGAGCTGCCCGGCAGGCTCATGCCCAGCGCCTCGATGGCCGAGGCCATGGTGTTGGCGGTGTACATGCCACCGCAGGAACCCGGGCCGGGTATCGCCGTCTCCTCGATCTGCTTGAGCTCGATCAGCTCCATGTCGCCGCGGCTGTGGGCACCCATGGCCTCGAACACCGAAACGATATCGGTATGGTTCTTGCCGGGTTGGATGGTGCCGCCATAGACGAACACGCTGGGCCGGTTCAGGCGTGCCATGCCCATCACGCAGCCCGGCATGTTCTTGTCGCAGCCGCCGATGGTCACCAGACCGTCGAAGCCCTCGCAGCCGGCTACGGTCTCGATGGAGTCAGCGATCACCTCCCGCGAGACCAGCGAATACTTCATGCCCTCGGTACCGTTGGCGATACCGTCGGAGATGGTCACAGTGTTGAAGATCACGCCCTTGCCGCCGGCCGAATCGGCACCGTCGCGGGCCCGCTCGGCGAGCTCATGAATATGGCTGTTGCAGGGAGTGACCATGCTCCAGGTGGAGGCAATGCCCACCTGGGGTTTGGTGAAGTCCTCGTCGGTAAAGCCCACCGCACGCAGCATGGCACGGCTGGCCGACTTGCCGACGCCGTCCACCACCGGGGCGGAGTGGCGGCGACGCGGGTCCGGGGAATCGCTCATGGAAGTGGCTCCTTCGTTTCGCTTATCAATCTACGAAGGGTGGTTGGCCAAAAGCTTCCTGGCAAATTCCCATCTGGCTGTCGCCGGACCGAGGAGCTAAAGCCCAAAGCCACCTGGCCGATATGACCTGGAGCTCATGCAGTGATATAACAGCGAAAAAGCCAATACGACTTCTCCCCCGCAGGGAACCGCCATGCCTTTCAGTGAAGCCAAGGAACACGCCCCCGGGCATCTGCACCATATCTTTGCCGACCCCTACTCCGCCTTCGACAACCTGAACGTCGAACGCCAACTGCATCTGCGGGTCGCCCTGCAAGCGCTGGTGTGCGAGCCGATGGCCAGCGGAGCACTGACGCTTCGGGTCATTCACGGCTGGGAGAATGGTGGCTTCGAGCCCGGCGATCTCGCCCACAGTGACCACCCCATCGCCACGCTCGACGCATTGGAGCAGATACGCACCAGCTATCAGCACGCCATCGAGAGCGCTGCTCCGCTGCCCCGCGACGACGCTTCGCTGCTGGCCGGCCCGCTGGCAGAAGCCATCTCTGCCGCCGAGGCCAAGGGGCAGGCGCTCGAAGAGGAAACTCGCACCATCCCCGCACGCTGGCCCGCCTTCGAGAGCGGTCTCTCGCTCTATACCTTCTTCAAGGTCTATCACCGTCTCACCTACGGCGAAGACGACAGCTACCGCTCGATCCAGTGCCAGACGCCGCAAGGCTCCAGAGAAATTCACGAATTCCATCTGGAAGAGGGCGAGTTCGCCGTGATCCGCCCCGCCGAAAGTGCTGGCAGCGACAGCGTGCTGGTACTGCACGTCAGTCAGCTCGAACCGGTACAGTTGCTGCTGGCAACCTGCTGCGCCTGAGCGCAGCGGTGTTCTAGCTGGTGGCGGGCTTCTCTCGCGGCACCCGGCCCATCAGGTAGAACTCCGGATTGGGCGGGGTACCGGTGAGGGTGACCAGGCGGTTGGAGAGACAGAAGAAGGCGGTGATGGCGCCGATGTCCCAGATGTCGTCGTGAGTGAAGCCCGCCTCGGTGAGACGAGCCTGCCACTCATCGGTGAGCTCGCCGATCTCCAGCCCGCAGTGCAGGGCGAAATCGAGCATCACCCGATGGCGCTCGCTGATCGGTGCGGTGCGGTGGTTGATGGCCACCTGATCGGCCAGCAGCGGGTCCTTGCTGTAGATACGCACCAGCGCGCCATGGGCTACCACGCAGTAGAGACAGCGATTGCGGGCGCTGGTGGCCACTACGATCATCTCCTTCTCCGCCTTGGTGAGCGTGTCGGATTCTCGCTCCATCAGGGCATCGTGGTAGGCGAAGAACGCCCGAAACTCATCGGGGCGGTGTGCCAGCATCAAGAACACGTTGGGCACGAAGCCGGCCTTCTCCTGCACCTCGAGGATACTCTTGCGAATATCCTCGGGCAGATCCTGGATCGACTCGGGGATGGGAAAGCGGCTGATCGGTGTTGTCATGACGGGACCTCTGGCGTCGTTGTTATGCCTGGACGAATCCAGTTAACGTCAACGTAAAGAAGAAGTCCACGGGACATCCGCTCATGCCGTCACCGACAGCGAGCATGTGACCACCCGGTTGCGGCTGATCTGCTTGGCCTCGTACATGGCCTGGTCGGCCTGGCGGTAAATGGCCATGGCCGTCGGCACCTGATCGTAGTCACTGCAGCAAACCAGCCCGAAGGAGCCGGTCACCACCCCGTGCCGCGACGCCTCGTGGGGAATCCGCAACTGCTGCAGGGCATGGCGAAAGCGCTCCAGTGCGAAACGACCCGCCTCCATCGAATCGGCTTCGAGCAGGACGCCGAACTCCTCGCCGCCCAGTCGAAAGAGCCGGTCGCCGGCGCGGCGAAAATGGGCCTTGAGCAGAGCGGCGACTTCGATGAGCACTTCATCGCCGGCCTGGTGACCGTAGGTGTCGTTGAAGAGCTTGAAATCATCAATGTCCATCATGGCGAACATCAGCGGCTTGCCGTCACGCTGACGGCGCTGGATCTCTTCGTTGATCAGCGTCTCGAACTGGCGCCGATTGAGCAGTCCCGTCAGCGGGTCGGTGCGCACCATGGCCGCCAGCTTGCGGTTGGCCTGCTCCAACTCCTGGGTACGTTGATGGACCTTGGTCTCGAGCTGGTGATTGAGGGTACGCTGCAGCTCGTAGGTCTCGCGTTCCGCTTCCAGCTTGGCGCGTTTCAACCGGTTTATCTTGCAGGCCAGACCGAAGGCCATCAGCAGGAAGCCGAAGCCCGCCCCCATCTCCAGTGCGTACTCGGTGGCCAGCCCATAGGGCACGAAGCCACCAAGACGCAGCGAGTAGAGCAATCCCCCTACCAGCAGGCCGCTCCAGCCCAGCAGGAATATCTGCGCCAGCCGGTCACCCTTGAGACAAAGCCAGACGCTGGTGCCGAGCAACAGCAACGCATAGCCGATGCTCAGCGGCACCAAGGCACGCAGCACCCAGGCAAAACGATCTGCGAGGCCTGGCAACACGCTGAGCACCAAGAGCCCCGTGAGCAGCATAAGGCCTTTGGCCAGGCGCGGCGCCTGCCGCTTGAGGTTCAGATAGTCGAGGCTGAACAGGGTGAGCGCCACGTACAACAGCCCCGCGCTGAGTAGTAAGACCTGCTGATTGAAGCGCGGCCACTCCGGCCACAGGTACTGATAGCCGAACCCTCGCAGTGAGAGGTTGAACAGCAGAAATGCGCCTAGATAGAAGACGGAATGCAAAAACGCCTTCTCGCGTGTGGCAAGAAAGGTCAGCAGATTGTAGAGCAGCAGTGCCAGCAGCCCGCCATAAAGCACGCTGTAGGCCATCAGCTCGCTCTGGGTACGCTCGAGGAAGCTGACGTCGTCCATCAGCCGCAGAGGCGTGGCGGGCACCAAGCCATCGTGGCTCGCCAAGCGGATGTACACCTGTCGCGTTTCGTTCGCGCCCACGTATACCGGCAGCACGAAGGCGTGATGCCGCACAGGGCGAGAGGCGAATGGGCGCCGGCTGCCGGTGTTCCACTGTTGCAGCACCCTGCCCTCGGCATCGACGGCATAGGCATCGATGAAATCGGGCAGCGGCGAGGCCAGCTCGAGCAAGCGCCGCAGGGGAGCATGGGAGTCATTGGCGAGCTCCAGCTTCAGCCACCAGGCCGAGTGGGTGAAGCCGAAGTTGGGCACCTCCTGCTCCAACAACCGCCAGGGTAGCACCTCGGCACGATCCAGGATCTGCTCGATACCGAGCTGAGCGGTATCATCCTCGAACACCGCAACCTGGGGAGCAGGATTGATCACGGTGGAAGGCGTGGTGATGTCGACAGCGGCCTGGGCCTGCCACACGAGCAGCCACGAGAATGACCAGATTAGAGCGGCCATCCATTTGGCCATGCCGGTATGGGCACCGGCGAGCGCGCAGCGCATCGGTACACTGCCTCCTATCGTGTCCTTACGATCCCTCCACTCTAGCAGGTCTAGTCTGAAAAACTCTTAACTTACGCAAAGCGCCCCACCCCGAAGGGATGGGCGCTTTGCCAGTCGGCAAGTGTCAGCTCAGCGAAATGGTGCTGTTGATGCCGCTGGAGACGTTCTCGGGCTCGAACCAGCGCGCGGTGACGGTCTTGGTCTGGGTCCAGAACTGGATCGCCTGCTTGCCGTTGGGGCCCAGGTCGCCGAGCTTCGAGGCCCGCGAGCCGGTGAAGCTGAAGTAGGCCACCGGCACCGGAATCGGCACGTTGATGCCCACCTGGCCGACGTCGATGTCGGTCTCGAAGCGGCGCGCCACCCAGCCGGAGTTGGTGAAGATCGAGGTACCGTTGCCGTTGGGGTTGGCGTTGATGAAGGCGATCGCCTCGTCCAGGGTATCGACGCTGACCACGCACAGCACCGGGCCGAAGATCTCCTCGCGATAGATGGTCATCTCGGGTTTGACGTCGGCGAACACGGTGGCACCGACGAAGTTGCCGTCGGGATAGCCCTCCACCTGGTAGCCGCGGCCATCGACCAGCAGCTTGGCACCCTCTTTCTCGCCGGCATCGATCAGGCGCTCCACGCGCTCCTTGGCTGCCGGAGACACCAGCGGGCCGAGATCGGCATCGCGCTGGGTGCCCGGACCCACCTTCATGTTGCGCGCGCCCTCGACGATATCGTCGAGCCACTGGTTGGCTTCGCCCACCAGCACCACCACCGAGTTGGCCATGCAGCGCTGCCCGGCGGCACCGAAGGCAGAGCCCAGCAGGTTGTTGATGGCCTGGCTGCGGTTGGCATCGGGCATCACGACACAATGGTTCTTGGCGCCCATCATCGACTGCACCCGCTTGCCCGCCTCGGAGGCGCGGCGGTAGATGTGGGTGCCCACGTTGGTGGAGCCGATGAAGGAGAGCGCCTTGATGTCCGGGTGGTCGCAAATCTGGTTGGCCACGTCGGGGCCGCCGTGCACCACGTTGAGCACGCCGGCCGGCACGCCCGCCTCATGGGCCAGTTCGACCAGACGCATGGTGGAGCTGGGGTCCTGCTCGGAGGGCTTGAGCACGAAGGTGTTGCCGGTGGCGATGGCCAGCGGGAACATGAAGCAGGGCAGCATGATCGGGAAGTTGAAGGCGGTAATGCCCGCGCCCACCCCCAGCGGCTGGTTGAGGGTGTAGACGTCGACCTCGCTGGCCGCGTTCTCGGCCAGCTCGCCCAGTTGCAGCGAAGTAATGGAACAGGCGTGCTCCACCACCTCCAGGCCCCGGCCTACCTCACCGGCGGCGTCGGGCAGGGTCTTGCCGTGTTCCTCGGTGATCAGCGCGGCGAGCTCTTCGGTGTGCTCGCGGATCAGCGCCTGCAGCGTAAGCATGATGCGCATGCGCTTGGCCAGCGGCGTCTTGCGCCAGGTCTTGAACGCCTCCTTGGAGCTGGCCACGGCGCGGTCGACCTCCTCGGCGGTGCAGAACGGTACCCGTGCCACCACTTCCTGTGTGGCGGGGTTGATCACGTCGCGCCACTCCTGGCTCTGGGACGGGACGGGCTGGCCGTCGATGTACATGGGGATTTCACGAATGGACATGGCGAACTCCTGTTGTGCTTGTAGTCGTTGTACGGTTGACACTGCGATGTAGACCTTGTGTGTAGAAACACACGAAGTGTGATGAATTCGAGTCTATATAGCCGCGAGCCAGCGTGACAACGGGCACTTCTTCACATGCCTTGTGCAATAATGCACAAGCAACCCCCGCGAGGTGCGAACCGTGCTCGACTGGCAGGACATCCAGATCTTTCTCGAAGTGGCGCGCAGCCAGCGGCTCACCGACGCCGCCCGGCGCCTGGGCCTGGACCACTCCACGCTGTCGCGGCGCACCCGGCGCTTCGAGCAGAAACTCAATACCCAGCTCTTCGAGCGTAGCACCCATGGCTACCACCTGACCGAGGCCGGCCAGCAGTTGCTGGCCCACGCCGAGGAGATGGCCCGCCACGCCTTCGAGGCGGGCGAGAGCCTGGCCGACAAGAACCGCCAGCTCGGCGGCCAGATTCGCCTCGGCGTAACCGAAGGCTTCGGCACCTGGGTCGTCGCCCCGCTGCTCTCGGCCTTCTGCGAACGCCACCCGGGCATCACCCTGGACCTGCTGGCCCTGCCGCGGGTGGTCAACCTGAGTCGCCACGAGGCGGACCTGGCGATCACCGTGGAGCGCCCGGCGAGTCAGGGGCTGGTGATCTCGCGGCTGTGTGACTACCGCCTGCGGCTCTACGGCAGCGAGAGCTACTTCCATTGCCACGGCCGCCCCACACGGCTCGACGAGCTGGGCCAGCACCGGCTGATCGGCTACGTCGACGACCTGATCTTCAGCGAACAGCTTAACTATCTCGACCCGCTGCTCGATCCAGCGGTGGTGGGCACGCCGCCGCACTTCTCGATTCGCAGTACCAGCGTCACCACCCAGCACGCGGCGACCCTGCAGGGAGCCGGGCTCGCCGTGCTGCCCTGCTTCATGGCCGAGACCGGCAGCCGGCTCGAGAGCGTACTGAACGATGAGGTGGAGATCGTGCGTCAGTTCTGGATCACCGCGCGCCAGGAGCAGCGGCGCCTGGCGCGGGTGAGGCTACTGTGGGACTTCCTGCGCGAGGCGCTGGAGGCCAACCGGGCGCTACTGATGGGCGAGGCGGATGGCTCAACGCTCCGCGTCCCTTCCGGTTGAGCTCAGGCATGACTACCGCCGGTGTCCGAGGAGCGGCTTGAAGTGACCGCGCTGCCATGCACGACCACGCTGTTTCGCCCTTGCCTCTTGGCTTCGTAGCTCGCGGCGTCGGCCCGCACCAGAATCTCCTCGAGACTCTCGTCACCTTCATGGAAAGCGGTCAGGCCAATGCTCGCCGTCACGGCGTATTCCTTGCCCTCATGGGCGACACTGACCTGGCCGATGGCGACGCGCAGCGACTCGGCGATTGTCGCGGCCTGGCTGAGTGTACAACTCGGCAGCAGCAGGCCGAACTCATCTCCGCCCTGCCTGGCAACATGGTCGCTGCGTCTCACCTCCCACACCAGCACCTGGGCTACTCGGCGCAGCAGCTCGTCACCTAACGCATGCCCACCCTCATCGTTTACCGGCTTGAAGCGATCCAGGTCGAAGAGAATCACGGCCGATGGCGTACCGAGCTTGGCAAAGTCGGCCATTGCATCTTCCAGGCGCCGCAGGTAACCGCGACGATTGAGCAGGCCGGTCAAGGGGTCATGCTCCGCTTCCCAACGTTGCAACGCCTCCTGGTGCTGCCGCTCGGTGATGTCCTTGATCGTGCCTACTATCCCAAGCGGCCCCTCGCTGCCCTCGACCCGGCTGGCATGGATTTCGACCCACAGCATGTTGCCCTTGTCATCCCGCATGCGCAGCTGTCGCAGGAACTCGCTGTTCCGGCTCATGGCATGCAGCCACATGTCATGGGCATCTTCGCGATCATCCTCATGGATGAGCTGCCAGAGGTCATGGGTCGACGCACCGGCCAGGTGGCCCAGCATGGTCGACAGAGCCGGGTTAAGATAAATGAGGTCACCCTCTTGATCGGCCACGAACATGCCGGCTGGGGTCGAGCCGAGTACGGCATCGAGAAACGCCTCGCGATGCCTCAGGTGCTGCAAGGCATCCTTGCGCTCTTGCTCGAGCCTGTTGAAGGCGTCGGAGATTTGCGTCAACTCCCTCAGGCCGGTCGCCAGCGCCAGGCGCTGGCGCACTCCGGAGCCGATTTCCAGGATTTGCCTTTCGAGCCGATGCAACGGCTTGAGCTGATGCCCGACCAGCCAGCGAATGAGGACCAACAGCACCAAGGCAATCACCAGCCAGGTCCACCACAACCGTTCCAGAAAATTCTGAAACGGCGCCAATACCGAATGACGTGGCATCAGCATGGCCACTACCCAATTGGCCTCCCACACCTGGCGGTAACTCACCAGCACGTCCTCGCCATCCAGCTCGTGGAGCGTTTCGCCCTGCCACCCGTCGAGGGCCAACTGGAAATCCAGTGGATCGAGGTGCTGGAGCGACCCGACATGGTGGCTGATTGGCCCTGGCACGAACAAAGGCACACCGGCGGCGGTAAAGATGGCGATGTGGCCGCTATGCTCGAAGGTGAGCGCGGAAATGCTGCTGAAAAACTGGCCATGAGCGAAGTTCAGGAGCCCACCAACCACCCCGTCGAACTCCCCCTGGGGGGTATAACGAGGCACCAGCATCATTACCAGAGGCTGGTGACTGGTCCGCCCAAAGAAGGGACGGCTGACGTACGGCCAGCGGGAGTTGCTCACCATGGCGAAGTACTCGGTGTCGTCAACGCCAAAACCAACGCGTCCCGGCACCTGAGGCAGATCGGCAATGATCTCGCCGTCGGCGTCGCTGACGATGATGCCTTCGAAGTAAGCCAGCAGGCTGGGATTCTGCTGCAGCAGAAGCCGAGCGTCCTCGTGCGACACATCGGTGAGCTGCGCAGAGAGCATTTCCAGCGCGGTAAAGCGCAAGTTCAGGCGGTCCCGCAGTTCTCGGCTCAATATTTCTGCCTGATACCCCAAGTGGGAAAGAGTGGCCTCATGCATCAGTCTCTGACCGCTGCCCCACGCAACGACCAGCAGCAACCCGATGATGACGAGCCAGGTCATTACCAGCCCACCCAGCAGACGCCTCTGCAATGTATTGAGGCGGCGCCATACTGCGCCAGGAGTACTTTGTGGCAAGCCGCCTCTCCTCGAAGGCCAAGTGGTTCATGTAACGTCAGAGTGACAGGTTAACGAACCATTACCGTTAACTTTACAAGCCATTCGGTAACAAAAAGTTGTTGCGCCGCTTAAAGATCGCACATCGACGCGCCGAGTGGGCGCCAAGTTCCGCCCGGGATGAAGAGTGCTTAGGCAGAGAAGTACCTAGTCAGAGAAATGCTGAGTGAGAGGAGCGCTCAGTGAAGTTGCGCAGGATATCATGGCGAGGCGCGGGAGCTGACGCTGCCTGACGCCTCGCTGTAACGAAAGCGAACGTTTACGCGGCCGAGTCGCAGCTGAGCTGACGGGCGGCCTCGCGCCCGGCAATGGCGCCCAGTACCACGGCGCTGAGCAGACCGTTGCCGGAGAGATAGCCGCTGTCGCCCGAGCCGGAAACCCCGCGCGCCGCACCGCCGGCGGCGAACAGATTGGCGAATAAGCTACCGTCCTGGCGCAGCACTCGAGCCTGGGTATTCACCTCGAGCCCGCCCTGGGTGTGGAACAGCGCACCGGTGACCTTGATCGCGTGATAGGGCGCCGTCAGCAGATCCTCGCTGCTGAAGGTGCGGCCGAAGGCATCGGCTGCGCCGCTTTCGGCCAGGGCCTGCATCTCGGCGAAGGTCTCACGCAGCGCCTCCAGCGGCAGCTCCAGCCCCGCTGCCATGGCCTCCAGGCTGTCGAAGGTGCGCACTGCCCCGGCAATGTGGGCGTTGCGGTAGTCCTCGAACTCCAGCGCAGCCTGATGGATGCGCCGATCGAACAGGTTCCAGGCCATGCCGCCCGGCTGGGCCAGCACCTTGGCCGCCTGCTCCGAGTAGCCGCCGTGCTCGTTGGAAAAGCGCCGGCCCTCACGATTGAGCTGCACCCCGCCGCGCATCATCACCGCCCAGGTGATCAGGGTCTGATGCGGCATCGCCAGCGAACCGTGGCCCTGGCAGGCGCCAAGGTCCTTGAGGCTCGCGCCCATCGCCTCGCCCCACAGCAGGGCGTCGCCCTGGTTGCCTTCGTGGCCGAAATAGAGTGCATCCTTCAGCGCCGGCAGGTGGCGCGCCACCAGTTCGGGATTACCGCCATAGCCGTTGCAGGCAAGGATCAGGGCGTCGCAACCGATGGCCTCCCGGCTGCCGTCGGGGCGTTCGAGGGTCACGCCATGTACCCGGCCGCCATCGTCCACATGCAGGTCGACCACTCGCGCCTCGGTGAGCAGGTCGACGCCTGCCGCCTCTACGGCGTTGAGCAGGCTGCCCATCAATTCCTCCCCGGTGCGCCGTGGGGTGGCATGCATGCGCATGCGGCTATGGCCCGGGTAGAGGAAGCCCTCCACCAGGTCGAAAGGCACCCCGTGGTCGTCGGCCAACCACTCCACCACTCCGGCCGAGGCCTCGGTCAGCGCACGCACGATGGCCGGGTCGGCCTGGTGTCCGTTCTTGCGCTGGATGTCCTCGGCCATCAGCGCCGGGCTGTCCGTCACTCCACGCCGCTCCTGAAAGCGCGTGCCCGCCGCCGGGATGAACCCCTGAGACATGGAGGTGCTGCCCCGCGGCAGCGCATCGCGCTCCAGCACCACCGCCTCCATACCGAACTGCTTGGCGGCGAGGGCCGCCACCAGGCCGCAGGCGCCCGCCCCGACGATCACCAGCGGCACGTGCGCTTCGAACTCTTCTCCGCTGCCAAAGGCCACGATAGGCATGACGTTTCTCCTCAGTGGTTGCCGCCGGCCTGAGCCCGGTAGGCATCGAGAATCTCTCCCGCCGGCGCCTGCCACACCTCGGCATGGCCGGCGATGTGATCGAGCACCGCCTCCAGGCAGCCGATACGATGGGGCTGACCCACCAGCCAGGGATGAAGGTTGAGCGCCAGCAGCCGTCCGCCCTGTTCCCGCCCTTCCTGCAGCAGGAAGTCGAAGGCGTCCGTCACCTGAGCCACCCAGCTGTCTTCAGAGTGCAGGTTCTGGCACATCACGAACTGGTCTTCGATCTCGGTGGAAAGCGGCAGCATGGTCAGCTCGCCCTGGTCGGTGACGAAGGCGTAGGGTATGTCGTCGTTGACCCAGTCGCAGCAGTACTCGATGCCGTTCTCGACGAGCAGCTCCGGGGTGTTCCAGCTCTGGTGCTTGGCCGGGCTCAGCCAGCCGCGAACGGGTTGTCCGGTCAGTTCACGCAGCGTGGCGACCGAGCGGCGCACGATCTCGGCCTCCTCGTCGCGATCCTGACCGCCGTAGTGCAGGTGATCCATGTTCCAGCCATGGCACAGGAACTCGCCGCCGTATGCTTTCAGGCGATTCAGCAGGTAGGGGTGCTGCTCGGCGAGCTGGGCGTTGATCGCCCAGGTGGGACGAATGCCGCGCTGCTCGAATGCCGCGAGCATGCGGTAGATGCCCACCCGGTTGCCGTAGTCGCGCAGCGAGTAGTGGCGCAGGTCCGGGTAGGGCATGGTCATGCCGTTGGGTACCTTGAACGGCACACCGCGCTGGTTGAGCGGGTAGAACTGCAGCGAGACGTTGATCCACACCGCCAGCGTCTTGCCGCCAGGCCACTGGATCGGCTGGCGCTCACCCAGCATCGACCAGGCGTAGCGCTCGTGATCGTAGCCGTGGCGCCGCCAGGGGTAGCGCAGGTAGTCCGAATCGAGAGCCATGACTCAGTTCCTCCCCGACTTGGCATCGATGTCGCGCAAGGCGTCGTCGTAGTGGTGAGCGAGATAGTGCTGGGCGATCTCGCGCCCAGTGGTAACCCACACGTCGCTGCGACCGGTGATGTACTCCAGCGCCTCCTCGAAGGCCTTGATGCGGTGCGGGCAGCTGATCTGATAGTTGTGGGTGGGAATGCACATCACCGTGCCCGACTCGGCGCCCTCGGTGTAGAGCCGGTCAAAGTGGCGCTTGAGCATGGTCAGGTAGTGGCGCGGCTCCACCTTGTTCACCGCGTAGACGATGGTGTCGTTCATCTCGAGCGAATAGGGCATGGAGATGAAGCGCCGCCCCGAGCGCAGGCGGATCGGCGTGGGCTGGTCGTCGTGGAACAGGTCGCAGGTATAAATGCCGCCTTCCTCGCCGAACAGCTCCTGACCCACCTCGGCGAACAGGTCGAGGGTGTGCTCGGAGTGGGACAGCGCCGGCGCCAGGTAGCCGGCGCACTTCTGCCCGGTATGACGCTGGATCGTCTCGATGCCGTCGCGAATCATCTCCCGCTCCTGGGCCTCGCTCATGCCGTAGGTGTAGCGGGTGTTGTAGATACCGTGGCTGAAGAATTCCCAGTCGCGCTCGCGGCACATCGCGACGATCTCGGGGTGGTGCTCGCACAGCGCCACCGAGAGCGACACCGAGCCGCGAATGCCGTACTTGTCGAGCAGCGCCATCTGGCGCTGGTGGCCGACCCGATTGCCATAGTCGCGAATGCTGAAGCCCGGCACCGAGGGGTGCGGCGTGGGCCACGGCTTGCGCTGGGGATTGGCCGGCGGATCGAGTTCATAGTATTCGATGTTGGGTGCCACCCAGAAGGCCACCCGAGCCCCGTTCGGCCAGGCGATCTTCGGCCGGTTCTCGTAGGGCCAGTAGTCGTAGGCGCCCAGTCTCTCTTTCAGCTCTGCCTGCATGTCAGCCTCCCCGCCGCTCAGGCCTTGTCGCTCGCGCGTGCCTCGAGCCAGGCCAGCACGTCGGCCACGTTCATCACGTCGGCGTACTTCAAGTGCAGGTCGGTGAGGTTGGCGTAGTGGTAGCTCTCGTGCTTGTCGGCCACGCACTCCATCGGCACGATGGTGCGGTAGCCCCGCGACAGACTGTCCACCGCAGTGGCGCGAATGCAGCCCGAGGTGGAACCGCCGGTGACGATCACGGTGTCGACCTGGTGCCACACCAGCAGCGACTGCAGCGGGGTCTCGAAGAAGGCCGAGGGCATACGCTTGGTATAGACCACATCGCCCTGCTCGATCTCGACCCGCTCGTCGAAGGCGGCGCGGTCGGAGCCGTACTTGATGTTCTGCAACGAATCCGGGGTGTCGGTACGCGTGCCCCATACGCCGGCATCCTCGGCGGAGTCGAGAAAGGCGACATGGGTCCATACCACCGGCCAACCGAGCTTACGGAAGCCGCGTGCCAGCTGGTTCACGTAGTCGAGCTGGTTGGGGTCGGTCTCGTAGGCAGTCTTGTAGAGATCGGTGCGGGTGTAGGCCTTCTGCGGATCGACGTTGACCAGCACCGCCTTGTTGCCGAAGCCGAACGGCACGCGCTGAGGGTTGGCCATCACCTCGAAGAAGATCTCCTTGGCGGTTTTATCGGTCGTGATCATGCGCTCTCTCCTGTGTCTTTGTCCTTGTGATCAGCGGGCGTCATACTTCTCGCCCAGCTCGAGCATCTTGCGGGTGCCGAGCACCTCGTTGAGCTGACTGAAGTCGAGCATGCGCTCACGGAAGGCATCGGTGGTGCCGTCGCGGCGCAGGGTGCCGAAGAACTGGCTCGCCATGTGGGTGAAGGCACGTACCAGAGCACCGGGGAAGATCACCAACGAGAAGCCCAGCGCTTGCAGCGCCTGGGCGTTCTGCAGCGGCGTGTCGCCCCCCTCCACCATGTTGGCCATGATCGGGATCTTGCCGCGGAACTCGGCCATGATGCTGGCGATGTCGTCGTCGCTGCGAATGCCTTCGATGAACAGCACGTCGACACCGGCCTCGCGGTAGGCATGGGCACGCTCGATGGCCCGGGCCGTACCCTCCACCGCCACTGCATCGGTGCGCCCGATGATCAGGGTCGCATCGCTCGCCCGAGCGTCCAATGCGGCCTTGAGCTTGCCCACCATCTCGCCTTGCGGCACCAGGGTCTTGCCGCGCAGGTGGCCGCAGCGCTTGGGGTAGGTCTGATCCTCGAGTTGGATGGCGTTGGCCCCGGCGCGCTCCAGCATGCGCACGCTGCGCATGACGTTCATGGCGTTGCCGAAGCCGGTGTCGCAATCCACCACCACGGAGAGCTCGGTGCGCTCGCGGATGTGCGCCATCACGTCATTGACCTCGCTGACGCTGACCAGGCCGATGTCGGGGCGGCCGAGCTGGGTGTAGGCGATGCTGGCCCCCGAGAGGTAGACGGTATCGAAGCCCGCCTCGGCGGCGAGCGAAGCGCTCAGGGCGTCATAAACGCCAGGTGCTACGACGATCTCGGGAGCGTGCAGTCTGGCCTTGAGGTCGCTGGCATCAACAGTCATGACGGGTGAATTCCTCATGTTCGGAAAGTCGGTAAGTGGTACGTCGCCCCTGTTCAGCGACGTGCCAGCGCCAGGTCGTTCCAGACCTGCTGTCGCACTATCCGGCCGTGGCGCAGCTCGAAGCGGTCGATGAAACGCACCCCGGCAAAGGGAGTGCCGTCGGGCCACTCGCCGTCGAGCTCGCCATGGCAGAACACCGCTGTGACGCCATTGCCATCACAGGTTTCCACCGCGGCGATGCGCTTGCGCACGAAGCGGTAGCGGTCGGCGGCCCAGGCCACCAGCTCTTCGAGGCGATGCATCTCGCCACTGCCCGGAAAGACCATGCTGAACTCCTCGTCGAGCAGGGCACCGGCACGCTCGAGCTCGCGCGCCTCCATTGCCGCCAGGAAGTCGCGCACGACCTCTTCGGGGGCAGCAGCAGGCTTGTTGGCAGGCATAGGGGTCTCCAGGGAAGAAGCCTTTGTCGTTGTTTGGCGCTATTCTTCGAGTTGCATGGCACACAAAGCTGTCCTATGCATAATACATTTCTATGTCCACCCCGACCCTTCCGTCAAGCGCTTCATCGCAACCGACAACAATGCACAAGGATCGAACCATGAACGATACGCATGCGAATTCCGTTGGGGGCACCAAGTCCCATCGCATCTATCTGCTGCTCAAGGACGCCATTCTAAGCGGCCGGCTGGCGCCGGGGCGCAAGCTGCCCGGCGAGCTGAAACTGGCCGAGCAGTACGGTGTGTCGCGGGTCACGGTCCGGCGCGCCATGCAGGCGCTCAACGAAGCGGGACTGGTGGCACGCAAGCCCGGACTCGGCACCGTGGTGCTGGAGCAACCGCTGGATGCCACGGTGATGACCGCCAGCGTCGCCAACCTGCTTCCCAACATGGTCAAGATGAGCAAGGCCTCACGGGTACGGCTGCTGGAGTTCTGCTACGCCAAGCCGCCGGAGCCGGTGCGCGAGAGTCTGGGGCTGCACGAGGGCGACAAGGTGCAGCGCTCGATTCGCGTGCGCATGGCGGATGGCAAGCCGTTCTCCTACCTGGTAACCCACGTGCCGGAGTACATCGCGCTGCACTACAACGAAGCCGACCTGTCGCAAACGCCACTGTTCGCCCTGCTCGAGCGCAGCGGCGTGAAGGTCGACCACGCGGCTCAGACCATCTCGGCCACCCTGGCCACCCACGAGGTGGCCGACGCACTGGAGGTCTCGGTGGGCTCGCCGCTGATCTCGCTGACCCGAGTGGTGTACGACGAAGAGGGCCGCGGCGTGGAGCATCTCGACGCGCTCTACCGCCCCGACCGTTACCGCATTCAGATCGATCTCAACCGCACCGGTGACGAAGCGGCACGCTACTGGGAACCGATGGCACCGGAACCCCGGCAGGCGGAAGCGGAGCAGCAGGCATGAGCGTAACGCAAACCAAATGTGCTATTTTTAATACATTTAAATCACAATCAAAAATACATTTGACCTGTGATATCGGTCTGGGATAGATGTATTTGTACAAGGATGTATTTGGACAAGAATGACGCAACCCCGTTGAAGCGACCGACATGACAATGCCAACGACACTGTTCGACAAGGTGTGGGATGCCCACGAGATTCTGCGCGGCGAAAGCGGCCAGAGCCTGTTGTGGATCGACCGCCATTTCGTGCACGAGGGCTCTTTCCACGCCTTCAACAAGCTGCACGAACGCGAGCTGTCGGTGGCACGCCCCGACCTGACCTTCGGCATTGCCGACCACTACGTGCCGACCCTGACCCGCCGGCTCGATGCCATCGGCGACGTCAAGGTGCGCGGCATGATCGAGCAGTTGGCCGACAACACCCGCAAGCACGGCATCACTCTGTTCGGCCTCGACGACCCGCGCCAGGGCATCGTGCACGTGCTCGGCCCCGAGCAGGGCCTGACCCAACCCGGACTGCTGATGGTGTGCGGCGACAGCCACACCTCCACACACGGCGCCTTCGGCAGCATCGCCTTCGGTATCGGCGCTTCGGAAGTGGCCCACGTGCTGGCGACCCAGACTCTGTGGCAGAGCCGCCCCAAGAAGATGCGCCTGACCGTCGAGGGCGAGCTGGCACCGGGCATCACCGCCAAGGACATCGCGCTCACCTGGATCGCCCGCCTGGGGGCCGACGGCGCCCGGGGCTACGCCATCGAATACGCCGGCAGCGCCATCCGCAGCCTGTCGATGGAAGCGCGCCTGACGCTGTGTAACCTCTCCATCGAGGGCGGCGCCCGCTGCGGCATGATCGCCCCCGACGCGACCACCTTCGATTATCTGCGCGGTCGCCCCTTCGCCCCGCGGGGGGAGCAATGGGAGCAGGCGCTGGCCTACTGGCAGACGCTGAAGAGCGACGATGGCGCCCATTTCGACCGCGAAGAAACGCTCGCCGCCGCCGAGATCGCCCCCACCGTGACCTGGGGTGTCTCGCCGGAAGAGGCCCTGCCCATCGATGCCTGCATACCCGATCCGGCCGACCAGCACGATGCCGGCAAGGCGCGCCAGCTGCGCGACAGCCTCGACTACATGGGCCTCGCTCCCGGCCAGAAGCTGACCGACATCGTCATCGATCGGGTCTTCATCGGCTCCTGCACCAACGCGCGCCTGGAGGACCTGCGCGCCGCGGCCGCGGTATTGCGCGGCCGTCGCAGCCGGGTGCCGGGCATCGTCTCGCCAGGCTCCACCCAGGTGAAGCGCCAGGCCGAAGCCGAGGGGCTGGATGCCGTGTTCCGCGAGGCGGGCCTGGAGTGGCGTGAGTCCGGCTGCTCCATGTGCGTGGGCATGAACGGCGATCTGGTGCCGCCCGGCGAGCGCTGCGCCTCCACCACCAACCGCAACTTCAAGGGCCGCCAGGGGCCGGGCGCCAGAACCCATCTGATGTCGCCGGCCATGGTGGCCGCGGCGGCCGTGGCCGGCCGCCTTGCCGACCTACGCCAGCTGTGACAGGAGCCGAGTGATGGAACCGATCAAGATCATCGACGCCCCGGCCTGTCCGCTGCCGCTGGCCAATGTGGATACCGACCAGCTGATTCCGGCGCGCTTCATGAAGGAGCCGCGTAGCGTCGGCTACGGGCGCTTCCTGCTCCATGACCTGCGCCACGACGAAAGCGGCCGACCGGTCGAGGATTTCATCCTCAACCACCCGCAGGCGGGTGAGGCGAAAACCCTGGTGGCAAGGCGCAATTTCGGCGCCGGCTCGTCACGCGAGGCCGCCGTCTATGCGCTGGTGGACTTCGGCTTTCGCTGCGTGATCGCGCCGAGCTTCGGCGACATCTTCGCCTCCAATGCGGTCAACAACGGCCTGCTGCCGGCCACGGTCAGCGAGGCTGACGCCGAGACACTGCTTGCCGCGCTGGGAGAAGCCCCTGGAGCGCTGCACATCGACTTGGAAGCGCAGCGCATCACCATCGGCGAGCTGAGCGTTGCCTTCAGCATCGCGCCGACCTGGCGCACCAAGCTGCTCAACGGCTGGGACGACATCGACATGACTCGTCAGCACGCCGAGGAGATCGAACGCTTCGCCACCCGCTATGCCAGCCAACGGCCCTGGCTCGATGCCGCACCGCCACCGCTGATCACACGGGGCTGACTGGCCTCCGGCCCCAGGACCAAAGACAAGACCGCAAGACAACCAACGCTGAAGATTGAAAGGAGAACAACTATGAACAAGCCTCTCATCGCTTCCCTGGGCCTCGCTGCCCTGGTCGCTTCCGGCCAGACCCTGGCCGTGGAGCGCATCACTGCCGTCCACGCCTTTCCGCCGTCGCTGATTTATACCCAGAGCTTCCTCGAGTTCGTCGACAAGGTGAACGAGCGCGGCGAAGGCGTGGTGCAGATCAATGTACGTGGCGGCCCCGAGGTGATCGGTCTCTCCGAGCAGCCCGACGCGGTTCGCAACGGAGTGGTCGACATGGCCTACACCGCGGCCAGCTTCTATGCCGGCACCGTGCCCGAACGCGACGCCATGGTGGCCTCCAACACCAACGCCATCTATACCCGTGAGAACGGCGGCATCGACCTGCTCAACCAGATCCACCAGGACAAGATGGGGGTCTACTACCTGGGCTGGTTCGACAGCGGCGTGAGCTACAACCTCTACACTATCAACGAGCCGCGCCTGGACAGTGAGGGCAACCTCAGCGTCTCCGGCATGACCCTGCGCAGCAACCCGGTCTACGACGCCTTCTTCCAGGACTACCTCGGTGCCCAGCCGATCAGCCTGCCTACCACCGACGTCTACTCGGCGCTGGAGCGCAACGTGGTCAACGCCACTGGCTGGACCCAGATCGGCCTCAAGGACCTCAACTGGGACCGTTTCCTCAACTACCGCATCGATCCCGATTTCTTCTCCACCGACATGGGCGTGATCGTCAACCTGGACAGCTGGAACGGCCTGAGCGAGGAGGCTCGCGAGATCCTGCAGGAAGTGGCCATCGAGCACGAGCGTGCCAGTGCCGAACGCTTCGAGGTGCTGGCCGAGGAGCAGCAGGCCGAGCTGGAAGCGGATGGCATGCAGGTCTTCCGTTTGGAAGGCGAGGCCGGCGAGCGCTTCTCCGAGGCCGCCCGCGAAGCCACCTGGGAGCGTATGCGCCGCCAGATGGAGCGTCATCCCATGGGGCTCGAGCACTACGACGAGCTGATCGAGAAGTTCAACGACCTGTAAGCGCGGGGGCCGGTCGCCAGCGGCCGGCCCACTGCTGCTCGTCGTCGGTTCGTTCGGCCCTTTTCATCGCGCCCGGGGAGGCTTATGCGTTACGCCAGTCGTGCTTACCTGCTGCTGCTCAACGGCATGGCCCTCGCTGCCGCCATCATGCTGGTATGGCTGATGGTCGCCATCGTGCTCTCGGTGGTGATCCGCAACCTGGGGCTGCAGCCCTCGGCGTGGTTCTTCCTCTCCACCGAATACGCCATGTTCTATCTGACCCTGCTGGGCGCCCCCTGGCTGGTGCGACACAAGGGCCACGTGCACATCGAACTGCTCACCTCGATCCTGTCGCCCATGGCCCTGCAGGTGGTTAGCCGCCTGGTGGCCCTGCTGTGCGTGGCGGTGTGCGTGGTGCTGGCCTGGAAGGGCTATGACCTGGTGTCGATGAACATTGCGCGCAACGACTACGACGTGCGCGCCTTCTTCGTGCCCAAGTGGATCCTCACCATCGCTTACCCGGTGTGCTTTTCCATGATGGCCATCGAATTCGCCCGCTTCGTGGTCGGGCGCGACATCCTTCACAGCGGCGAAGCGGGGATCAAGGAATAATGGAATGGTATCTGGCCCTGGCCTTTCTGCTGGCCCTGATTCTCGGCTTCATGGCCATCGGTACGCCGATCGCCCTGGCCTTTCTTGCCGCCAACGTCATCGGTGCCTGGCACTTCATGGGCGGCCAGAACGGTCTCATCCAATTGCTCAACAACGGCTTCGGCGCCCTCTCCAGCTTCAACCTGGTGCCGATCCCGCTGTTCCTGCTGATGGGTGAGCTGTTCTTCCGCACCGGCCTGGGCATGCGCATGTTCAACGCCATCGACCAACTGATGGGCAAGGTGCCCGGCCGGCTCTCCTACGTCACCGTGGTGGGCGGTACCGGCTTCTCGACCCTTAGCGGCTCTTCGATGGGCTCCACCGCGCTGATGGGCTCGCTGCTGGTGCCGGAGATGGAGCGTCGCGGCTACCAGAAGCGCATGGCCATCGGCCCGATCCTGGGTACCGGGGGGCTTGCGATCATCATTCCACCCTCGGCGCTTGCCGTACTGCTGGCCACCCTGGCCAAGGTCGACATCGGTGCCCTGCTGATCGCCGGCATCATGCCCGGCCTGGTGCTGGCCGGGTTCTATATTGCCACCATCTGGATCCAGACCCGGCTCGATCCGGACGCGGCGCCCAATTACGAGCTGGAGCCGGTGCCGCTGGGCCAGAAGCTCAAGCTGGTGCTCACCGACATCCTGCCGATGATCAGCGTGATGATCTTCATCGTCGCGCTGATGCTGATGGGCTTCGCCACGCCCTCCGAGGCGGCGGCCTTCGGCGCCCTGGGCGCCATCGTGCTGGCGGTGATCTTTCGCTGCATGACCTGGGAGGCATTCAAGCTCTCGGTGATCGGCGCGCTGAAAGTCACCCTGATGGCCTACCTGATCGTGTTCGGCTCGGCCACTTTCAGCCAGCTGCTGGCCTTCTCCGGCGCTTCCAGCGGGCTGATTCAGTGGGCCACCGGCTTCGACCTGGCGCCGATCCTGATGCTGCTGGCGATGTTCGCCGTGCTGCTGGTGCTCGGCACCTTCATGGAGCAGATCTCGATCATGATGCTCACGGTGCCGTTCTTCTTCCCGTTGGCCCAGGTACTCGGCTTCGACCCCATCTGGTTCGGCATCATCATGCTGCTGGCGCTGGAGATCAGCTTCTCCACACCGCCGCTGGGGCTGCTGCTGTTCGTGATGAAGGGCGTGGCACCCAAGGGCACCACCATGCGCGAAATCTATTCCGCAGCGATTCCCTACATCCTTTGCTCGATGCTGCTGGTCGCGCTGCTGATCGTGTTCCCCGGCATCGCCACCTGGCTGCCTGGGATGATCAACTAGCGGAAAGCAGATTCCGCCACTTGCTGAGCCCGTTCGGCCATATCAGGACAAAACGCGGCTCAGCGAAGCGACGGATCCATGAAGACCCGGGCAAACTGCCTGAACTGGTCGAGATGATCGCGACAGATGGCGAAAACCACCTGCCAGTTAACGGCTTCGTAGTTGTGAACCACGATGTTGCGGAAGCCGACCGATTTTCTCATGTCATCGGCCAGCGCACGGCTGATCACATCTCGCTCGGCAAGTACATCGAAGCTTTGCCCCATGGTGATAGGAGACGTCAGCTCGTGGTGCTCCGCGATCCAGTGTGCCGCTATGTCCACGCAGAGCTGAACGGCACGGGTCAGGTTCAGCGCCAGGATATCCTGAGCATCGAGATCCGCTTCCAAGGCCTCGACGCTGCTCGGGCAGCGGCTTTCGAGCCGCATGACGCAACGCCGCAGCGACTCCAGCTTCTGGTTGATCAGGAGTTGATCCATGCCGCCTGCCTCGCCTTGAGGATTCTCTGCTGCAATGGCACGAAATCCTCGTTGTCGATGATGTTGCGGTAGACCAGGCGGGCCCATGCCGAATCGCTGCCTTGCAGGCGTACTCCCGAGGTGACGATCTGCGTCAGCAGCGGCTGGCCGGCCGTCTTGAGATCGACCAGATCCACAGGGCGGGAGCACGCCAGGGCCAACGCCTCGATGAGGGCGATCTTCTTGTCGCTGGTCAGCGGGTGGCGAGCCTCCACCGCAAGGTCGAGGTCGCTGTCGGGCCTGGCGCGCCCCTTGGCAAGCGAGCCGAACAGCACGACCTGCTCGATCTCTTCGAACGGCGCAAGCGCCCGTAGGATCGACTGGTGAAGCTCAGTGTCATCACGACGATGCGTGGAAGGCATGTCACGACCTCGAAACGTCAGTTACGACCAGTGTACCCCCAAGCGCCGATACCGTGCATGAAAGCCTACGGAATCCGTCGATGACCTGGGCAATCCGACTCAGGTCACCGCCCCGCGCTGCTGAAAGCACGGGGCCAGATACTCGCCTTCGCTCAGCACTTCGCGCAGATGCTGCGCCGCCTGCCAGACGTCCTCATGGCTCAGGTAGAGCGGCGCGAAGCCGAAGCGCATCAGCCCCGGCTCGCGGTAGTCGCCGATCACGCCGCGCTCGATCAGCGCCTGGACGATGGCATAGCCGTGTTCTCTTTCCACCAACCCTACCTGGCTGCCGCGCTGCGCCTCGTCCGGGGTGATGTCGGCAATGCTGTGCTCCGCCAGGCAGTCACCCAGCGACTCGCGAAACAGCTCGATCAAGCGCTGGCTCTTGCGCCGCAGCTGAGCGAGGTCCACCTCCTGCCACAGCGCCAGCGACGCTTCCAAGGCAGCAAAGGCCAGCGGCGAGTGGGTGCCGGTACGAAAGCGCGAGATACCCGGCGCAGGGGCATAGTCGACCTCGAAAGCGAACGGCGAGGCGTGGCCCAGCCAGCCCGACAACGGCTGCCAGGCCCGGTCCTGGCAATCGCGCCGCACATAGAGAAAGGCCGGCGCACCGGGGCCGCCATTGAGGTACTTGTAGGTGCAGCCCACCGCGTAGCGCACGCCACAGGCGGCGAGATTCACCTGCAGAGCGCCGGCCGAGTGGGCCAGGTCCCAGACCACCTCGCCGCCGCTGGCATGCACCTGGCGGGTGATCGCCGCCATGTCGCGCAGACGCCCGGTGCGATAGTGCACATGGCTGAGCACCACCGCCGCCACCCGCTCGTCGAGATAGGCATCCAGCGCCTCGCCCTCCGGCACCACCCGATGCTCGAAGCCGCCGAAGCGACAGAAGCCCTGTGCGATGTAGCCGTCGGTGGGGAAGTTGCCGCCTTCGCTGAGGATCACCGGCCGCGCCCGGCTCTGTCCTTCAGTGCCTCTTTGCCCTTCAGTGCCTCTTTGCCCTTCGGTGATATAGCCCAGCAGCTTGAAGATGTTGTGGGTGATGGTGTCGGTCACCAGCACCTCGCCCGGCCCGGCTCCCAGCAGCGGCGCCAGCCGGTCGCCAAGCCGCTCCGGCGCATCGAACCAGCCCTGGTTCCAACCCTGGATCAGCGAGTCGCGCCATTGGCTCATCAGGCCGTCGACGGCGGCCACGGCAGCGCTGGGCTGGGCGCCCAGGGAGTTGCCGTCGAGATAGATCGTGCCTTGCGGCAGGGTGAAGCGGCTTCTGAAGGTGGCCAGCGGGTCCTGGCGGTCCAGCTCGCGAACGTCATCGAGAGTCAGGGGCATGGTCGGCTCCAGCACAAGGAGAAAACGGAATCGGGAAAGCGCTTGTCAGCTCGCGTAGCTATCAAGCCAGCTCGCGCCGCTATCAAGCCAGCTCGCGCAGAAGGGCCCGCACCGGCGAGGCATCGGCCCCGGCCAGCTTCAGCGGCAGGGCGATCAGCTCATAATGGCCCGGCGGCACCGCATCCAGCACCAGCCCTTCGAGAATCGCCATACCGTGCTGGTGCACCCGCCAATGCGCCAGCAGCTTGCTGTCCACCTCGGGGTCGAGCGAAGGACTATCCACGCCGATCAACCGCGCGCCGCGCTCGGCCAGCAGGTCGATGCTCTCCGGCGCGATGGTGGTGAAGTCACTGCGCCAGCGCTCATGGGGAAAATGCTCCCAGGTGCGCAGCAACACCCGCTCGACGCGCGGCGGCAGCACGGGCAGCAGATGCTCGGGCTCGACCCTCGGCGCGGCATGGCGCATGTCCAGCACCACGCATAGGCCAAGGTAGGTGGTGAGTTCCACCTCGTCGATGGCCCTGCCATCGGCGGCGTAGTGGCTGGGCGCGTCGGCATGGGTGCCGGTGTGGGTGGAGAGCGTCAGGCGCGAGACGTTGACCGGGCACTGCCCGTCGAGCACCCAGGTCGGCTCATGGGCAAACGGCGTATCGCCGGGCCATACCGGAATGTCGGCGCGCAGCGGCTGGGAGATGTCGTAGAGCCGGCTCATGAGGCGCCCTCCTCCAGCGTGGTGCGCACCGACCACAGCTCGGGGAAGAACTGCAGGTCCAGCGCCTTGGCGAGATAGGAGGCCCCGCCGGTGCCACCGGTGCCGGGCTTCTGTCCGATGATGCGCTCCACCGTCTTGAGGTGGCTGAAGCGCCACTGGTGGAAGTGGTACTCGGTATCGACGAGCTTTTCGGCCAGTTCGTAGAGCTCCCAGTAGCGGCCGGTATCGCGGTAGATATCCGCCCAGGCCTGCTCCACCTCGTCACAGGGCCGATAGGGCTCCGACCAGTCCCGCGCGATGACCGACTCGGGAAGTGCGAAGCCGCGCCGGGCCAGCAGCTGCAGGCTGATGTCGTAAAGGCTCGGAGCGTGGAGTACCTTGCTGAGGCGCCGGTAGCGCTCGGGATGGCGACGGTGCACTTCGATCATCGCCGCATTCTTGTTGCCGAGCAGGAACTCCAGCTCGCGATACTGGAACGACTGGAAGCCCGAACTCTGGCCGAGGCTGTCACGAAAGCGCGCGTAGTCGGCGGGAGTCATGGTCACCAGCACCTCCCAGGCATTGATCATCTGCGCCTGGATTCGCGCCACCCGGGTGAGCATCTTGAACGCCGGGCGCAAGCGGTCGGATGCGATGTGTGCCGCGGCGGCGTGGGCCTCGTGCAGGCACTGCTTGAGCCACAGCTCCGAGACCTGATGGATGACGATGAACAGCATCTCGTCATGCTCCGCGGTACCCGGCCGCTGGGCCGACAGCAGCGGCCCCAGCTGCAGGTAATCGCCATAGCTCATCGGCTGGTCCCAGTGCACCCCCTCCTGCGAGAGGTCCACGCTGGTGCTGCGTGCCTGCCCTTCCTTCCGCTTGGCCATGGTCGCCCTCCTTCGTCGTCTTTCCGTCAGTTTACGAAGGTGTCGAAGACATTTAAATTTGATAAAAAGACGGCTTTCCATGAAATAAAATAATATGACAACGCGACTCAGCACCCGCCAGATGCAGATGATGGTGGCCATCGCCGATGCCGGCAGCATCTCCGACGCAGCCGTTCAGCTCGGCCTGACCCAATCGGCGCTCAGCCACCGGCTCAAGGAGGCGGAACGGCTGCTGGGCGCCCTGCTCTTCACCCGCGGCCAGCGCCGGCTCAACCCGACCTCCGCCGGCAAGCGCCTGCTGCACGCCGCCCGCGGTGTGCTGGCGGAACTGGAGCGGGCCGAACAGGACATTCAGCGTCTGGCGGTGGGGGTCGAACAGGTGGTACGGGTGGGCGTCGAGGCGTGCGGCGGCTACCACTGGCTACCGACCGCCCTGGCCGCCTTCAACCGCAGCCACCCCCATATCGGCGTGGAAATCGTCCCGGATGTCTCGCTGGAACCCTGCCGCGCGCTCAGGCGCGGCCATGTGGACCTGGCGCTGGTGGCAGGCAGCCATCCGCCCATCGGCTTCGATACCACGGTGCTGAAGCACGACGAGCTGCGTCTGGCGGTGCGCCACGACCACTCGCTGGCCCGCCAGGCATGGGTCGGCGCCGAAGACGTCGCCGCCGAGCCCTATGTCGCCTATCACACCACCCCGGAGAAGGGGCGCGAATACGAACAGCTGTTCAGCCCTGCCGGCGTGCTGCCGGCCAGGGTGATCAGCGCCGGGGTGACCGAGGCCGTGCTGAGCCTGGTGCGTCACGGCCTGGGGGTCAGCGTTTTACCGGCCTGGACGCTGGAGCCACATCTGACCACGGGCGATCTGGCCTCGCTGCGCCTCACCGAACAGGGGCTCTACCTGAACTGGTATCTGGTCATGCGCCAGGGCGAAGCCGAGGGCTCGGCGGCAGAGGCCCTGGCACATACGCTGCAGGCCGTCATTACAGGTCGCCGAGAGT
This sequence comes from Halomonas sp. MCCC 1A11062, assembly GCF_021404355.1. Taxonomy (NCBI): domain Bacteria; kingdom Pseudomonadati; phylum Pseudomonadota; class Gammaproteobacteria; order Oceanospirillales; family Halomonadaceae; genus Halomonas; species Halomonas sp. MCCC 1A11062. The sequence goes on along the minus strand of NZ_JABFTW010000005.1, from coordinate 69,037 downwards.
GCGAGTAAGGCACCGCCTCAGGTCCCGCAGAAGGTGCGGAACACCCGCTCGGTGGGCTCGGCCGGCCGCATGTACTCCTCGCGCCCGGGCTGGTCGTCGAACGGGTGGGTGATGATATCGAGCAGGGTCTCGAAGGGGCCGTAGTCGTTTTCGTCCATGGCCGCGGTCAACGCCTGCTGCACGCGGTGGTTGCGCGGGATGAAGGCCGGGTTGGCCAAACGCATGCGCTGCGCCCGTTCGCTCTCGCCCTGCTCTTCCTGAGCAAGACGCTCGCGCCACTCCTCCAGCCAGCCGGCAATCTCCTCGGGGCGTTCGAACAGCTCGACCAGCGAGGCTTCCGCCGCAGCGCTCTCGGCAACGTCCGCCAGCCGACGGAAAGTCAGGGTGAAGTCGGCACGGCCACGGTGCATGGCCGCCAACAGCGACTCGATCAGCGCCTTGTCGCCGGGCTTCTCGCTGGTCAGGCCGAGCTTGGCACGCATGACCGCCAGCCACTCCCGTTCGTACTGCTCCGGGAAGCGCTGCAACAGCTCGGTGGCCCGCTCCACCGCGCGCTCGCTGTCGTCATCGATCAGCGGCAGCAAGGTCTCGGCCAGCCGCGCCAGGTTCCACTGGGCGATCCACGGCTGGTTGGAGTAGGCGTAGCGCCCGCCCTCGTCGATGGAGCTGAACACCATCTTCGGGTCGTACTGCTCCATGAAGGCGCAGGGGCCGAAGTCGATGGTCTCGCCGGAAATCGAGGTGTTGTCGGTGTTCATCACGCCATGAATGAAGCCCACGCCCATCCACTTGGCGATCAGCGCCGCCTGGCGCGCCTGTACCGCTTCCAGCAGGCCCAGATAGCGCTCGCCGTCCTGGCGTGACTCAAGCGCCGGATAGTGACGCTCGATGACGTGCCCGGCCAGCTCGCGTACGCCGTCGATATCGCCGCGGGCGGCGAAGTACTGGAAGGTGCCGACGCGGATATGACTGGAGGCGACCCGGGTGAGAATGGCCCCGGGCTCCGGAATGCCGCGCATGACCCGCTCGCCGGTGGTCACCGCGGCCAGCGCCCGGGTAGTGGGGATGCCCATGGCGTGCATCGCCTCGCTGACCAGATACTCGCGCAACACCGGCCCCAGAGGCGCCCGGCCATCGCCGCCGCGGGAGAACGGGGTGCGCCCCGCTCCCTTGAGCTGGATGTCGCGCAGCCCACCGTCGCGGTCGGTCACCTCGCCCAGCAGCACCGCACGGCCATCGCCCAGCTGCGGCACGAAGCCGCCGAACTGATGCCCAGCATAGGCCTGGGCCAGCGGCTCGGCGCCGTGGGGCACCACGTTGCCGGAGAACCATACCGCCGCCTCTTCGGCATCGAAGGCAGCGAGGTCGAAGCCCAGCGCCTCGGCCAGCGGCCGATTGAAGGCCACCAGGTGCGGCTCACGCACGGGCACCGGCTCGAAGTGGGCGTAGAAGCGTTCCGGCAGGCGGGCATAACGCAGAGTGAACGGGGGAAACATGGTAACTCCAGCAGTCTTCATGCCGCTCACTGTAGGCGCGGGGGCGGCGAAAATCGAGCGCCGTTGCCCCCCCTTATAAGGGACTGGTCACGAGCGACTCGTTACGAGCGGCTAGCCGGTAGCGGAAACCGGTCGCTCGAACTCGCGAATGCTGGCCACGAAGTCGCTGAAGCGCTCGCCCTGGATCAGCACGTGATCGCGCAGGGCATGTTCCGCTGCCGCCGGGTCGCCCGCTTCGATGGCTGCCACCACGTCCCGATGCTCGCGCAGCGAGCTGTGCATGCGCTGGCGAACCTTCAACTGCAAGCGACGATAAGGCTTGAGCCGCTGCTTTAGCTGGCGCGCCTCACCGAGCAGAAAGGTGTTGTGGCTGGCCCGGTAGATGCAGTCGTGGAAGGCCTCGTTCTCGTAGTAGTACTCGTCGGTGTCTCCGGCCCGAGCGGCCGCCTCGCAGCGCTCAAGTGCATCACGCAGCTCGGCGAGCTCGGCATCGCTGATGCGCCGCGCCGCCAGGCGCCCGCACATGGCCTCCAGCTCCGCCATCACCTCGAACATCTCGATCAGCTGATCGATGCCCACCTTGGCCACGAAGGTGCCCTTCTTGGGCGAGACCGTCACCAGCCCGCTGGCGACGAGTTGCTGGATCGCTTCACGTATCGGGGTACGGGAAACATTGAACTCCCGGCCCAACGCCTCCGGGTCCAGCCTTTCGCCGGGCAGCCGGCGACCGTTGATGATGTCGTTCTCCAGCGAGTCGCGCAGGCGCTGTGCATTGGAGCGCTTGGTGCTGGTCATGGCCACCTCCTCGGTCGCGGCATTCAAGAGCGGGTCTTTTTACTGTAACGGATTTGACACGAGTATATACAACGTCTATTGAAGTATACATCAGCACGCCTGATGGATATAAAAACGACACTTCAGTACAACAACAATCCCAAGGAGACGCCCAATGCAACGCCACACCCTAGCTACCCTGGCCGCGACGCTCGGCCTGGCCCTCGCCTTCAGCAGTGCCGCTGCCGCCAACACCGTACTGCGCGCCTCGCACCAGTTCCCCGGTGGTCAAGGTGATGTCCGCGACGAGATGGTGCAGCTGATGGCCCGCCAAGTGGCAGAAGCCGATGTGGGGCTCGAGATTCAGGTCTACCCCGGTCAGTCGCTGTTCCGTGCCAACGAGCAGTGGGGCGCGCTGGTACGCGGCCGCCTGGATCTGACCCTGCTGCCGCTGGATTACGCCAGCGGCCGCCATCCGGAGTTTTCCGCCACCCTGATGCCGGGCCTGGTGCGCAACCACGAACACGCCGCGCGCCTCAACGAGTCCGAGTACATGGACATGATCAAACAGGTGATCATGGACAACGGTGCCCGAGTGCTGGCCGACAGCTGGCTCGCCGGCGGCTTCGCCTCCAGCGAGCAGTGCATCACCGCCCCCGACACCGTGCGCGGCCAGAACATCCGCGCCGCCGGCCCGGCCTTCGAGCAGATGCCGCAGGCGGCAGGCGCCTCCATCGCCTCGATGCCCTCTTCCGAGGTTTATACCGCCATGCAGACCGGCGTGCTGGATGCCGCCAACACCTCGTCGATGTCGTTCATCTCCTTCCGCCTCTACGAACAGGTGGAGTGCCTGACCGAACCGGGCGATTTCGCGCTGTGGTTCATGTACGAGCCGATTCTCATCTCGGAGCAGGTGTGGCAGCGCCTCAACGAGGAGCAGCAAGCCGCGCTGATGGAAGCCGGCAAGGCCGCCGAGGAGTTCTTCGCCGCCGAGGCCGCGGCCATCGACGCCAAGATGGTCGAGGTCTACGAGCAGAACGGCATCGAGGTGGTGCGCATGAGCGAGGAGGACTACAACGCCTGGATCGAGATCGCCCGTGAGACCTCCTACAAGAACTTTGCCGAAAACGTACCCAATGGCCAGGCCATCATCGACGCGGCCCTCGCCGTCGATTGAGGCCCAGCTCTTCCCAGTGAGTCGGGCCACCCGCCACGGGTGGCCCCCGTTTCGAACCCCGGGAGGACTACACGGCCATGGCCCACTCTCAATCCCTTGCTCAACGATCCGGTGTCATCGGCGGCTATATCCGCCTGATGGACACCCTGTCACGCGCCAGCGCCTACCTGGCGGCCGTGCTGTTCATCGCCGGCGTGGTGGTGATCTGTCAGATGGTCTTCATTCGTTACGTGCTCGGCATGAGCACCAGTTGGCAGACCGAGTTCACGGTGTTCTCCGTTACCGGCGCCATGCTGATGGGTAGCCCCTACGTGCTGATGACCGGCGGCCACGTGGCCATCACCATTCTGCCCGACGCCCTGGGTGGCACGGCACGCAAGATCATGCGCCTGGTAGCCGCGCTGATCGGTCTGGCCTTCTGCGCGGCGCTGGCCTATGCCTCCTGGGTCTACGTGATCGAGGCCTACCAGTACAACTGGCGCACCGGCACCGTGTGGAACCCGCGGCTGTGGCCGGGACTGATGCCGATGGCGGTGGGCACCAGCCTGCTCACGCTGCAGTACGTCGCCGAAATCCTGCGCGGGGAGGTGTGAACATGGATCCGATCACCATGGGCATCATCGTCGCCATCGCGCTCATCGTGTTGATGGCCATCGGCACACCCATCGCCTTCGCCCTGGGCGGCGTGTCGCTGCTGGCGCTGATGTACGACCGCGGTCTGCCGGAGCTGATCTACTTCGGCGAGACCTTCTTCGACCGCATCGCCGAATTCGGCTTCGTCGCCATCCCCATGTTCATCCTGATGGGCGCCGCCGTGGCTTCCTCGCCTACCGGCCGCGACCTCTACCGCTCGCTGGACCTGTGGATGGGCCGTCTGCCGGGTGGGCTCGCCGTTTCCAACATCGGCGCCTGCACCATCTTCTCGGCGCTCTCCGGCTCGTCGCCGGCCACCTGTGCCGCCATCGGCAAGATGGGCATTCCCGAGATGCGCACCCGCGGCTATCCCGACGGTGTGGCCGCGGGCTGCATCGCCGCCGGTGGCACGCTCGGCATACTGATCCCGCCCTCGGTGACCATGATCATCTACGGCATCTCCACCGAGACCTCCATTGGCCGCCTGTTCATGGCGGGGGTACTGCCCGGGCTGATGCTGGCCGGTCTGTTCATGATCTGGACCATGATCGCCTGCCGCCTGGCCGGCGGTTACGCCAACCCCATGGCCAAGGCCGCAGCCCAGGTGAAGCAGAACATCAAGGCCAACGTCGACACCAACCTCAAGGCGCTGGTGCGTGTAGTGCCCTTCATGCTGGTGATTGCCGGCATCCTGTTCGCCCTCTACGGCGGTGTGGCCACGCCCTCCGAGGCGGCCGGTGTCGGCGCCTTCCTGTGCGTGGCGCTAGCGGTGGTGATCTATCGCATGTGGCAGGTCAAGCCGGTCAAGCTGATCATGCGCGACTCTCTGCGCGAGAGCGTGATGATCATGCTGGTCATCGCTACCGCCGAAGTGTTCGCTTATGCCCTCTCCTCGATGTTCATCACCCAGACCGTGGCCGCCGCCATCGCCAACATGGAAGTGAATCGCTGGGTGCTGATGGGCATCATCAACCTGTTCCTGCTCGTCGCCGGTTTCTTCCTGCCGCCGGTGGCGGTGATCGTGATGACCGCGCCGATCCTGCTGCCGATCATCCTGGCCGCCGATTTCGATCCCTACTGGTTCGCGGTGATCCTGACCATCAACCTGGAGATCGGCCTGATCACCCCACCGGTGGGCCTGAACCTGTTCATCATCAAGGGCATCGCGCCGGACATCTCGCTGCGCAACATTCTGCTGGGCAGTCTGCCGTACGCCCTGTGCATGGTGCTCGGCATCGTCCTGCTGTGCTTCTTCCCGGGCATCGCCCTGTGGCTGCCCAACCTGATCATGGGCTGACGGAGAGCCGACATGAACATGACCTTCCTGCAGGAGCTGTTCAACAGCATCACCCAGCGCGACGCGCGGCTGTGGCGGCGCCAGGGCGAGGCCGGTATTCCCGACCACGGCCAGGTGCTCGCCGCCTGCCGGGCGCTGCTGGAGAGCGACGGCGAGGCCTCGAGCATCAGCCTGGCCAGTCGCGCGCTCTCCATGTACAACCGCCTGACGCGGGAGGAGCGCACCCGCTTCTTCGAGGGGCTTTCCAGCGAGTTCGCCGCCGACCCGGCGCGCATCGACCAAGCCTACGAGGCCTACCGCGAGCAGCGCGACAACTCCCGCCTGCAGGCCCTGTTCGATGCCTGCGAACCGCGCCGCCAGGAGCTGTTCCGGCGCCTCAACCTGGCCACCAACGGCACCTACGAGCTGGTACGCATGCGCGAGGGCTTGCTGGCTTTGCTGCACGAGTGGAGCGGCGACAAGCAGGAGCTCGCCGCCATCGATGCCGACTTCGCCCACCTGTTCGGCTCCTGGTTCAACCGCGGTTTCCTGGTGCTCAAGCGCATCGACTGGAACACGCCGGCCTCTATTCTGGAGAAGATCATTCGCTACGAGGCGGTGCACGAGATTCGCGACTGGGACGACCTGCGCCGCCGCCTCGACGCCCGCGACCGCCGCTGCTTCGCCTTCTTCCACCCCGCCATCGGCGACGAGCCGCTGATCTTCGTCGAAGTGGCGCTATGCCGGGGCCTGCCCGACCGCATCCAGCCCATCCTCTCGGGAGAACCCAGCGGTGAGCGCGACATCGACGACCCCGAGGCCGCCGATGCTGCCGCCTTCTTCGGCATCAGCAACTGCCAGACCGGCCTGCGCGGCATCTCCTTCGGCAACTTTCTGATCAAACAGGTGGTCCAGGAGCTGAAACTGGAGCTGCCCCAGCTCAAGCACTTCGTCACGCTCTCGCCGGTGCCGGGCTTTGCCGCCTGGCTCAATGAGCGCCGCGATGACGAGATCTTGCCCGACGAGCTGCGCCAGGTGCTGCACGAGCTGGACTCCCCCGACTGGCATCTCGACCCGGCCCACAGCGAGCGCCTCGCGGCAGTGGTCAAGCCGCTTGCCGCCCGCTATCTGGTCGAGGAGAAGAACGCTCGCGGCCTGCCGCTCAACCCGGTGGCCCGCTTCCACCTCGGCAACGGCGCCGAGCTGCATCGCATCAACTGGCTCGGCGACATCTCACCCAAGGGCTTGAAGCAGGCTGGCGGACTGATGGTCAATTATCTCTACGTACTCGACGACATCGAGCGCAACCACGAGAACTACACCGCCAACGCCACGGTGGTATGTTCCAATGCAGTTCGCGATCTCAATCGCCGCGCCCGGAAAATGGCCAAAGGAGAGCCTGCCAAATGAGTCACAACCTCTTTGAAACTTTCGCCGCCCGCATGCGCGACCGTAGCGACGCCGACTTCATCACCACCCGTGAAGGTCGGCGCTACTCCTACCGCGATGCTCTGGACGCCAGCGCCCGCCTGGCCGGTGCGTTGAAAGCGCTGGGCGTGGCCCCCGGCGACCGCGTTGCGGTGCAGGTCGACAAGAGCCCAGAGGCGATCCTGCTCTACCTCGCCTGCCTGCGCATGGGCGGCGTTTATCTGCCGCTCAACACCGGCTATACCGCCGATGAGATCCGCTACTTCCTCGACGACGCCGAACCGGCGCTGTTCGTCTGCCGCCCCGCCGCCCTCACCGAGGCGCGCACGGTGGCCGGCGAGACCGGCTGCCCCGCGGTGGAGACCCTCGGCACCGATGCCGACGGCAGCCTGCTGGCGCTGGCCGAGCGTGCCGAAGCGTACACCGGCATCGAACCGCGCGAGCACGACGACCTTGCCGCCATTCTCTACACCTCGGGCACCACCGGTCGCTCCAAAGGCGCCATGCTGACCCACCGCAACCTCGGCTCCAACGCTGCCACCCTGGTGGAAGCCTGGCGCTTCACCGCCGCGGACCGACTGATCCATGCCCTGCCCATCTTCCATACCCATGGCCTGTTCGTCGGCTGCAACGTGACCCTGATGGCGGGCTCGAGCATGCTGTTCCTGCCCAAGTTCGATGCCGACGTGATCTTCGAGGAGATGCCCCACGGCAGCGTCATGATGGGCGTGCCCACCTTCTACACCCGCCTGGTGGCCGATGAGCGCCTCACCCCGGAAGCGACCGCCAACATGCGCCTGTTCGTCTCCGGCTCGGCGCCGCTCACCGCCGAGACCCACCAGGCGTTCGAGGCCAAGACGGGGCACGCCATTCTCGAACGTTACGGCATGACCGAGACCAACATGAACATCTCCAATCCCTACGACGGCGAGCGCCGCGCCGGCACCGTGGGCATGCCGCTGCCAGGGGTGGAGTACCGCATCACCGACCGCGAGACCCATGCGCCGGTGCCCCAGGGCGAGATCGGCATGCTCGAGATCCGCGGTCCCAACGTCTTCATCGGCTACTGGCGCATGCCCGAGAAGACCCGCGAGGAGCTGCTGGAGGACGGTTTCTTCATCACCGGCGACCTGGCCATGGCCGACGAACAGGGCTACGTGCACATCGTCGGCCGCGACAAGGACCTGGTGATCTCGGGCGGCTACAACGTCTATCCCAAGGAGGTCGAGCAGGTGATCGACGAGCTGGAAGGCGTGGTGGAATCGGCGGTGATCGGCCTGCCCCACCCGGACTTCGGCGAGGGCGTCACTGCCGTGGTGGTGTCGCAGCCGGGCGTCACGCTGGGGGAACGCCAGGTGCTCGACCATCTCGAAGGACGACTGGCGAAATACAAGCAGCCCAAGCGGGTGTTCTTCGTCGATACCCTGCCGCGCAACACCATGGGTAAGGTGCAGAAGAACGAGCTGCGCAAGCAGTATCAGGACACCTATCGCTGACAGCCGCACCAGGCGTGGCCGGCCGGTGGATACCGGCCGAGTCGGTGGGCAGTCGCCTCAAGCCAAGGGCAGGCAGGCAAGCGCAATGACATCGTTGCAATAGCCATCGGTGACCTTGTATTCCCGATAGCCGGCGGAAGCGGTCAAACCCATCAGATAACTCCGACCGCCGTGCTCGAGCCATTGGGTACGGCGCTGCCCCGGCGCCATACCCACCAAGGATACCGGGAGGTAAGCATCCAGCCGCTCCCCCACCGGCCAGCAAGCCTCACTGGTGGCAAGGATGGTCGTATCCGGCTGCACCAGCAGGCCGAAAGCAGCCGCTCCAGCGGAAGCCGGCGATGGCAGGTTGTCGGTGACGATCTTGCTCAGCTCCGGGGCAGCGTCGAACACCGTCGCCATGCCACCCAGCACCCGGCCATCTTCAGCAGAGGTCACTCTGGCCATGTAGAGGTAAGTGGCCTGGCCATCGTACAGCGGCGTGGGTGCGAAAGCCGATACCGCATAGGCTTGGCTCGAACCCAGAGCAAGGCAGGCCTGCAGCGACAACGCCTCAGGCAGACGAGTCCCCACTAGAGCACTCGACTCGGGCGAGGAAACCGCGCGAATGACACCTTCCGTGTCGAACACGAGCAGGTTGGTATAAACGGTATAAAGACGGTTGATGTACTCCAGCACCCTGGTCATGTGCCTGCCGGCTTCCGCGCCGCCAACCTGCATCCAGTGCCGGATGCGGTTATCCAGCGCCCACCAGCGTACGTCATTGGCACGCTCATAGAGGTTTCGATCCATGATGTCGATCATGCTGAACGAGCGCATGGCGGCATCCGCCAGAGTGACCTGCGTCATCGCGTTCTGCAGCGAGGCAATGGATTCGTCGAACACCTGGCGGGTCTGGTAACCGATCTCGCGCACCTGCTGCAACACCGGTGTCAATTCGGTCAGTCGGCACTGCGCCGAAGTGATTCGCCCATTGAGCACGGTAAGACTGAGCCGCTGCGCCACGTCTGCCGCTTCATCGCAAATCTCCGCCAATGCGCCCTGGCGGTGATCTGCCGTCGCCTCGCCCCCGGTGGCCATGAGCGTCGTCACACCGGCATCGCCCCGGGCAAAGGCGTCCCTCTGCTCCAGCAGCGCCATGCAACGCCAGCCCAGCCCGGCATAACCTTGATAAGGGTGCCCCTCCACCGCGCGACAAAGGTAGCGCCGCCCTTGGAGGGTGATGGCCTCAACCCGTCCACGCCCCGGGTCGCCCAACGACATCCCGGCAGGCAGGGCTGCCAGACTGGAAGCAACGACATGGCCATCCGGTGTCAGCAGCACCAGATGCTGCTGCGCGTCGCAGAGCTGGTCGAACAAGCGTGCCATCTCGTCCTGCAAATTGAAGCTCAGGCACAGCAGGCCGAAGCAGCGGCTTCCAGGCTGGTCATCGGCCAGCACCGGCGCCAGGAACAGGTGCGCCTCAGGCAGGGCCGGCAGCAGCGGTGAGGGGCGGCAGACCTCCAGATAGTCGGCCCTGCTGCGAGCAAGATCTGCCATCAGCGCGGCGTCGCGCTGCGCTTCCGGGCAGGCCTGCAGCGCCCAACGTACCTCGCCCTGGGACGAGAGCAGCAGGACGTTGTCGTAGACCGAATACTTGGCCACGTACTCCTCGAGCCGCTCGGCCAGATTCGCCTCGCTCGGTGCCGACTCGCCATCGGCAAGAAAGGCTCTGAGCATCGGGTCGGTGGCGAGAAACCCGACATCGGCGGTGCGCTCGAAGAGGTTGCGAATCAGAATATCCACCGCCACCTGCGCCAGGGAGCCGAGCTTCATCTCGAGTTCGCCGGCATGGGCTTCCACCAGCGCGGACACGAGCTTCTCGCGCAGGGCACGAAAGCGCTCACGAGTCGTGTTGACGCTGTCGTACAGCGAGACGGCTCCGGTGGGACTGGTAACCTTGCCTATCAGGGTGACCGTGGCCAGCCAGCTGTCGAGATGCTGCAAACGCTCCCCACAGGCTCTCACCTGAGGCGGCACCTCATCGGATAGACGGGACGTATCGAAAGAGGAAAGCAACATGGTGCCGTTGTCCTTCAGGCAGAGGAAGATGAAGCAACGAACGCCTCCGGCCATCGCTCTTTGCCGGTAATGAACTTATCGGCGACTCCCGGAGCCACTTCAATCCGGCGTTTCAACGCTGCTTCTCTTCCACTACCCCTGGCCCACGACTCCTGTTCCACTAACCTTATCCACTAACCCTCTGCAAGCAACCCAGTCAGAACAGCAGAGGCGTCGGCAATGTGACGCCGATCATCCTGACGAACAGCAGCCATACCGCCGCCCCCACCAGCAGCGGGACGATCAGCAGGCTCTTGTAGGTGGCGTTGGGCGCCAGCATGGCCACCAGCACGCCATTGAACGCCACGGTAGCGACCACCAGCCCCACGTTGAGCACCAGCCAGAAGTAGACCACGGCGCCGCCGAGCATCAAGGCCACGGCGACCCCGACACCCACCAGATCCTGATTCTCGGCACCGGGCCGCTCCAGCGCGCTGAGCCGGCCCTTCAGGGCGAACAAGCCCAGGGCGGCCAGCACCCAGACGCCGGCGGCGAGCAGGAAGTAGTACGCCGTCTGCGGCATGATGTAGGAAGGCACCAGCGGTGCCGGGCGCCAGGCGCCGTACTGGATATGCAATAAGCCAGCGATGCCCAGCGTCAGCATCAGGGCTGCCGAAAGCAGCTCTTTCACCATCGTGCGGTTCATTTCCCGGCCCTCATTCATTTCCTCGCCCTCAGGGCGAAGGTGAATAGCATGATCAGCGCAAAGGCGGCGACGTAGAAGCCGATGGCGATGGGGCTCTTGAGCAGCACCCACCAATCGCCTCCGCCCATGATCATCGACTGCCGTAGCGCCCGCTCGGCCCCGGGCCCGATGATGAAGCCGAGTACCAGCGGCGCCAGCGGGAAGCTCATCAGTCGCAGCGTCACACCGAGCAAACCGGCGAACAGCAGCACCCACACGTCCATCACCGAGTTGTTGGCCGCGAAGGTACCGACGATCGCTAGGATGAAGACTGCCGGGATCATGTAGCCGGGCTGAATCATGGCGATGCGCGAGTAATAGGGCAGCAGGACCTTGCCCAGCAGCAGGTTCACCAGGTTGGCGAAGATCAGCGTGAAGAACAGCGCATAGATGATCGCCGTATGGTCGGTGAGCAGGCTCGGCCCCGGGGTCATGCCCATCAGGATGAATGCCGCACCGAACAGCGCCGCGGTGGCACTACCGGGAATGCCGAAGGCGAACAGCGGAATGAAGGTGGAGCCGCAGGTCGCGCTGTTGCCGGACTCGGCGCTGGCGATACCCTCCAGCGAACCCTTGCCGAACTCCTCGGAGCGGCGCGAGAAGCGCTGGGCCAGGCCGTAGCTCATGAAGGCCGCCAGCGACTGTCCCGCCCCCGGCAGCGCGCCGATGAAGGTGCCCACCGCGGCCCCGATATAGGTGGCCTTGAGGGTCGACTTGAATTCGGCCCAGCTGAGTTTGTCCTTGCTGATATCGTAACCTTGCAGCAGGCTGGCCTGCTCGGCCACGTCGTCCATCAGCTTGTCGACCTTGCGCCGCCACAGCTTGGCGCCCTGGAACACCACCTCCGAGATGGCGAAGATGCCGATCAGCACCGGAATCAGGCTCAGCCCCCCGGACAACCCGGGCATGCCGAAGGTGAGGCGAGAGGCCCCGGTGATGGGGTCGCGCCCGATCATCGCCAGCAGCACGCCAATGGCAGCCACCGCCAGGCCCTTGGCCACCATGCCCTGGCTCAGAGCAGCGATCAGAATCAGCGAGAAGGCATAGAGGGCAAAGAACTCGATAGGCCCGAAGGTCAGCGCCACCGCCGCCAGCGGTACGGCGATGAAGATCAGTACCAGGTCGCTGGTGGTATCGCCGATGACGGAGGAGTAGAGAGCCGTGTGCAAGGCCTTGCTCGGATTGCCCTTGAGCTTGGCCTGGTAACCGTCGATGCTGGTCGCCGCGGCACCGGGCGTACCTGGCACACCGAAGGAAATGGCGGCAATTGAGCCACCGAACAGCCCGCCCTTGTAGATACCCACCAGCAGGCCCATGGCCAGTGCGGGTTCGAGAAAGAACACGAAGGGCAACAACAGGGCAATCGCCATGTCACCCGACAAGCCCGGGATCGCCCCCAGGGTGATACCCAGCAGCACTCCCAGGAAAACGTACATCAACACATAGGGGTGGAAGGCCAGTGCACTGGCCTCGATGACGATATCCAACATCCGCACTCTCCCACGAGGCTGGAACGATCACGACGCCACGACGGGGCCGGCAAGCCGGCCCCGTCCATGGAGCGTCAACCTGTAAGGTTCAGCCTTCGCCGATGGCTGCGAGTACTTCCCTGACGCGCTCGGTGGTGTCGCGATAGACGGTCTGAGCGCTCTCGAGCCCCTGGACGTTTTCCAGCCCTGCCGAGGCCTGGCGCCCCATGGCCTGAGCGGTATCGCTTTCGAGCCCCGTCATGATGCACTCGGAGAGTTCCTGCTGAATCGACTCCGGCACCGACGAGAAGGTGTAGACCAGCAGCGGCGCCTCGAACGACACGTCGTAGCCGGCTTCCTTGAAGGTGGGCACGTCCGGCAGCACGTCGGAACGCTCATCGGCAAAGACGCCGATGGCGGTGACTTCGCCATTGTTGACGTTGGAGACGATCGAGGGCGGCAGCGTCATGCCCAGGTCGATATGGCCGCCCAGGATCATGGTGCGAGTCTCGCCGCCGCCGGTGGTCGGCAGGTGGACGTTCTGGATGCCGGTTTCCAGCTCGAGCAGGACCAGCGGCAGGTGCACCAGGCTGAGCGGATCCGCGTGACCGAACACCAGGCTGTTGGGCTCGGCCTCGGCCAGCTCGATCCAATCCTTGATGGACTGGATGGCGTGGTCGGCCTTGGCGTAGACGGTGGGTTTCCAGTCGGTCAGGTGCACGACGGGAACCCAGTCCTCTACCTCCCAGGGAGTGTCCTCGGTCAGCGTCTGGGTAATGGTGGCAGAGTAGTCCGCCATGAGGATGGTATGGCCGTTGGGCTCGGCATCGGCCACGAACTGCAACCCTTCCATGCCGCCTGCCCCGGGCATGCTGACCACATCGATCCGGCTGCCGCAGTGCTCCGCGGCATTGGCGGCGATGATGCGGGCCGTGATGTCGGTGCTGCCGCCGGCGCCATAGGGCATCACGATGCGGATGGGGCCATCGCCCAGGCTGGGCTCCGAGGCCAGAGCGCTTCCTGCGGAAAGCGTGAGAAGAGCCGCGCTTACGGCGACTGCGGTTTTTGTCATCTTGAAGGACATGTCGAAGCTCCATCTTTATTGTTGCTTATGGAAATACCACCGCTCATGAGTCAGAGCGACAGTCCTCCTATTAACCCTATGCAACTGGAGAGGAGCGGACTTGTCCGTTTCTATGATTGTGTTGTCGATTCCGAGGAAAAAACCGCAAAAGCCATTAACGCTCTAAATATATTCCACCTAAACACCAAATAATCGAAGAATAATTTGCGATATATTCGACTCGAACGATATGAATAATAAAAGAGATCGGTGCCACTGCCGGACAGGCAGTGGCACCGGGTATACGTCTTACACCACCAGCGGCGTGACGAAGAAGGCAATCAGGAAGGCGGTACCCAGGCGCATGACAATGCCCAGCACCGCGGCGCCCATGGCCTCGCGCTCGGTGAGATCGGAGCTCTCCGCCCACACCACCGGCACCTGGCCGAACACGGCGGAGAGCGGCAGGCCGGAGGAAGCCAACACGAACGACCCTACCACCAGCGAGGGGTCGAGATCGGCGGCAATGTTCTGCAGCTGCCCCATGGCCAGGGTCGGGCTCACCAGCACCGACAGCACGCCGGTTTCCGGATGGATGTTGAACAGCAGCATGACCTTGCCCAGGCCCGCCTCGATCGGTGCCCAGACGCCGATGTAGTCGAGCACGCCGATCACCGCGAAGACCAGCGCCACGGCAGGAATCAGGATCAGCAGCAGCAGCTCCACGCCTTCCCGTGCGGCGCTGAACAGCGTGGGCATGAAGTCGCGCTCGGGAGTGAAGGTCGGCAGGTGGCCGATCTCGACCCGCTTGACGTCACGGTAGAGCACCTTGGAGAGAATCAGCGGCACGATCACCAGCGGCAGGAACACCGCCAGCAGCACCACGGCAAAGACGTTCACCCCGGCAAAGGTCAGCGCCATCAGCCCCAGCATGAAGGTGGAGAACGACTGCTGTGACTGCACCATGGTGGCCACGGCCAGCTTCTGCTCATCCTTGGTGGCCCCCGCCTTCTTGAGGATCGGGCCGGAGATCTTACCCGCCGCGTTGATGTCGCCAAAGATGTTGTAGACGCTGGGGATGATCACCGCCGGGTTGACACCCAGCAGCTTCATGGCGGGCACGAAGATGCGCACCAGCGCATCGGTGAAGCCCAGCCGCTCCAGCAGCCTGCCGATGATCACACTGACGATGATGGCCGTGCCGACCACGCCGGTAAGGAAGACGTCCACCACTACCGGTCGCACGGAGTTGAGGATCGCGTTGAACAGCCCCGAGAGGCTGGTGGGTGAGAGCAGCAGCATCAACAGGCAGATGCACAGCAGCACGATGCCGACCACTTCGATGCGTTTCCACGCCCGCTTGTTGGCCGGTAGCCCGAGCTCCTTCTTGTCCGGGCTGGAGTCTTCAGGGGTAGTCACGGTGGTTTTCATGACAGTGCCTCTGTTGTTATTGAATGGACCGTTATTGAATGGACTGTTATTGAACGGACTGTTATTGAATGGGCGCTTGGGGAGAGCATAACGGCAAGTGGTGCCGTCATGTCTCGCTCAATGCATGCTTGCCCAGCAGGTGGCTCGCCGACATCTCCCGCGCATAGGCCTGCATCGCCTCGTTGCCCACCCGACGCACCGGCGTGGAGGTGACCCGATCACGGAACAGCACCACTTCCACGCCTTCGAGCAGCTCGTCCAGGGCGTAGGCCAGGGGCAGGCCGTTCTCGAGGATCTCCATGACGTGACAGTTGCCGACCAGGAAGTTGAGGCCCAGCTCCCGGGCCGTCTCGATCAACGCATGGCCGCCGTAGACGCGGCTGATCGAGGCCAGCACGGTATCCACCCCAGGGTTTTCGGCCACCGCCTGGCGCAGGTTCTCCGGCGAGAAACCGGTGTGCGGAAAGATGTGCAGGATGTGCTCGACCGGGCTATCCCGCTCGCCCAGATGGATGAAGCCCCGGGTCTCGACGCTGGTCTCGCGGATCTCCTCGATGCCGCGCACCAGACGCTCCTCTGCCAGCAGGGCGCGGTCCTGATCCAGCGCCATGAAGCCATCCAGTCGGTCGAGAATGTCGCCCAGGGTGTTAATGCCCGGCAGCGCACGCCCCACGAACATGATGTTGCCATGAACGCCACCGTAGGAGATGCTGCCCTTCTCCACCTTGTGCCCGTGCAGGAAGGGAATGCCGGGGTGCAGACCGTGGAACGCCTCATGGCACTCCAGCCCCGCTACGTCGTAGAGGTCGAGATAGTTCTTCAGCGTCACCCCGCCACAGCTGGCGGCGTCGGCGATGGGGTGATGCGCCACCACGGCATCCACCCCGGTGGCCCCGGCCAGCTCGATCACCAGCTCCGTCATGGTCATGCACACGGCGACCTTCTTCACCTCCTTGTTCGGGTCGCCGTAGATCAGCCCCGGAATCTCCAGCACCTCCTTGCCGTAGATGCCCGACGATTTCATGATCACGAAGGGGTGATTGCCGCTCTTTACCTCGTCCATGGACGACACCGTCCTGCCGCCCGTGATCACACTCATCGCATTGACGATATCCGCTACCTTGGCCATCGTTGTTCTCCTCGCATCAGCCATAAAAAAAGACCGCCAGCACAGCGAGAGGCGTAAAGCCTCCCACTGCGCTGACGGTCTCGAGCACTCGCCTTCTCAGGGCGAGTTCACATCACCAGTCAGTCTTGCCTGCGGAGTTGCGGACCAGGCCCGACGCCCAAGCGTCAGAGGTAGTCGCGCACATCCTTCTTCAGTACCACCACCGTGGCGGAAAGCTCGGCTTGGGCGTCGTAGTCCTTGAAGATGGACAGGACCTCGAAGCCGTACTTCGCCACCAGCAGCTGCTTGAACTCGTGCTTGAATCCCTTGATGAGATAGTGGTCGGCCAGCTCGCTCACGTTGCTGTTGAGCACGTTGAGGTAGCCGAGCGCCGGTACCCGCTTGTGCAGGGCGATGACGAGAATCCTGTCGCCCTGGATGTCCACCTTTTGGCGCACCACGCCGATACCGAAGATGCGATGGTTGACCTCATTGTAGTCCTTGATCAGTTCCTGCTTGAGCTGGCCCAGGGAACCGATACCCGAGGTATCGGCATGTGTGGTACCTGTGCTCGAGAAGTCGCTGCTCAAGGCGCTCATGGGGGTCGACCTCATCTCGATTCGGCTGGCTACCAGAGAACATCTGGTATACCAATCTCATGCAAGCTCCAGCCTAGTCAAGCGGTAAAAATCTGTCAACAGGAAATAATCGATTATTCGTTATTGGCCTATCTCTTTGAACACCGCGACGATCGAGGTTGTGACTGCAACGAAACATGGCCCACCGGGAACATTCAAGGGCCCAGCCAACGCGCCCCTTCGGTATACCAATCCTTTCGATCACGATGCGTCTACCGCTTCCGCCGAGGCGCCCTTGACGCGACGAATATGATTGATGACCCCACCGCTGGCGAGCAGCTCACGCTGACGCGGCGTCAGACCGTGGTGCAGGCGTAGTGTGCCCTTGCCCACCACCTCAGCGGTGAGTTCGGCCCCGGCGGCAAGCTGGGCGTGCAGGTCGCGTATCACCAGGCTGTCGCCCTGCTCCAGCCGCCCGCCATCGCGCTCATCCACGAAGGTGAGCGGCAAGGCGCCGAAGCAGATCAGATTCTGCCAGTGAATGCGCGCGAAGCTCTTGGCCAGCACTACCTGCAAACCCAGATAACGCGGCACCAGCGCGGCGTTCTCGCGACTCGAGCCCTGGCCGTAGTTGTGGCCGGCCACGATGGCGTGGCCACCGAACTCTCGTGTCGCTTCGGCACGCCGGGCATAGTCCGCGTCCACTGCCTCGAAGGTGAACGGCGCCGAGGCGTAGACGCTGCTCCAGTAGGGCATGACCCGCTGCCCCGCCGGCATAATGTCGTCAGTGGAGACGTTATCGCCAGTTACCAGCAGTACCGGAATCTCGAGAGTATCGGGCAGCACGGTGAGTTCAGGCAGAGCCGGGGTGTTGTCGGTTTTCTGCAGCGGCTTGAGACGCGCCTCGGCAAGCGGCAGCGGCGGCACGAACACATCGCGGTTGACCACCATCTGCGCGGGCTCGGCGATGCGAGGATAGGGCATATCGAGGCTGCGCGGGTCGGCGATGGTGCCGGCCAACGCCGAGGCGGTAGCGGTCTCCGGACTGCACAGGAAAACGCTGTCTTCACGAGTGCCAGAGCGTCCCGGAAAGTTGCGCGGGACGGTACGCAGGCTGTTGCGCCCTACCGCCGGGGCCTGGCCCATGCCGATACAGCCGTTGCAGCCGGTCTGGTGCAGCCGCGCCCCGCTGGCTACCAGATCGGCGAGATAGCCGTCGCGGATCAGCGTTGCCAGCACCTGGCGCGAGGATGGATTGATGTCCAGCGAGACCCCGTCCGCCACGGTGCGCCCACGAACCATTTCCGACACCACGGCGAAATCGCGATAGCCGGGATTGCCCGAGGAGCCGATGTAGGCCTGGTGCAGCGGCTCACCGACCACCTCGCGCACCGGCACCACCTTGTCGGGGCTGGAGGGTAACGCGATCAACGGCTCGAGAGATGACAGGTCGAGCACCTCTTCGCGGTCGTAGGTGCAGCCGGGCTCGGCCGCCAGCGGCTTCCAGTCCGCCTCGCGGCCGCGGGACGCGAGGAAGCGCCGAGTCTCCTCGTCGCAGGGAAAGACCGTGGCGGTAGCCCCCATCTCGGTACCCATGTTGGCCAGTACGTGGCGGTCCATGGCGGAGAGATTCGCCAGGCCCGGGCCGTAGTACTCGATGATGGTGTTCTTGCCGCCGGCCACCCCATGACGCCGCAGCAACTCGAGAACCGCATCCTTGGCCGAGACCCAGTCGGGCAAACTGCCCTCCAAGCGGATGCCCCAGATCTCGGGCATGGTCAGGTAGAGCGGCTCGCCGGCCATGGCCATGGCGACTTCGATGCCGCCGGCCCCGATGGCCAGCATGCCCAGCGAGCCGGCCGCAGTGGTGTGGCTGTCGCAACCGACGATGGACTGGCCGGGAATGCCGAAGTGTTCCATATGCACCGGATGGCTGATGCCGTTGCCCGGCCCGGAGTACCACACGCCGAAGCGCTCGCAGGCACTCTTGAGGAACAGGTAGGTCTCGGCGTTGAGGTTGTCTGCCTGGACCAGGCCGTGATCGATGTACTGCACGCTGGGCTCGGTCTTCACCCGATCTAGCCCCATGGCTTCGAGCTCGAGCATCACCAAGGTGCCGAGCACGTCCTGCAGCAGAGCCTGATCGATGCGCAGGGCGATCTCGCTGCCCGGCGTCATCTCGCCTTCGACGAGATGGTCGCGAATCAGCTGCTGGGCCAGGTTGAGGGGCGTGGATGGTGCCGTCATTGTTGTTGGTCTCCTGTCACGGTAAAACTTGGGCGTACATTTCAGCGGGCCGGCATTGAATAGCGCCGATCCGACTTGCCGGCCTTCACCACCTGTCCGGGGGTATCATGGCCGACCAGCCCCGGCAGCAGGGCGGAGGCCGCCAGCAGCGCGTCCAGGTCGACGCCGGTGGAGACGCCCATCTGCTCGAACATGTGCACCAGGTCCTCGGTGCACACGTTACCGGTCGCGCCGGGAGCATAGGGACAGCCACCCAGCCCGCCGAGGGAGGCATCGAAGCGGACGATGCCCGCCTGCCAGGCGGCCAGGGCATTGGCCAGCCCCATGCCACGGGTATTGTGGAAGTGCAGCGTGAAGGGAACGTCGGGGAAGCGCGCCTGCGCCGCCTCGCAGAGTCGTGCCACCTGGGCCGGGTTGGCCATGCCGGTGGTGTCGCACAGTGTCACTCCCTGTACTCCCAGCGCCAGCTGGCGCTCCACCAATTCGAGCACACGTGCCTCAGGCACCTCACCCTCGAATGGGCAGCCGAAGCTGGTGGAGAGCGAGGCGTTGACGAATACGTTGCGGCCACGGGAGTCACCACGCAGCACCTTGACGATGGCGGCGAATTGTTCGAGGGACTGCTCTGGGGTCATGCGCAGGTTGGCCAGGCCATGGGAGTCGCTTGCCGACATCACCAGATTGACTTCATCCACCCGGCAATCGAGCGCCCGCTCCAGCCCCCGCAGGTTGGGCACCAATACGGTGATGCCCACGCCGTCTCGGCGCTGGATACCGCTCACCACCTCAGCCGCGTCACGCAGGTTGGGAATCGCCTTGGGCGAGACGAAGGAGGTAGCCTCGATGCGCGCCAGCCCGGTGGCGGAGAGCGCATCGATCAGGCGGATCTTGTCCGCGGTGGGCACGAAGGTGGCCTCGATCTGGAAGCCGTCGCGGGGCGCCACCTCGTTGATTTGCAATTGGGTCATGATAGGTCCCGTGTCGGTCGAGGGGTCAGATGATGCCCGCAGCGCGCAGTTTGGCGCGGGTCTCGCTGTCGATGCCCAGCTCGTCGAGCACCTCGTCGGTGTGCTGACCCAGGGCCGGGCCGCCATTGCCCAGACGCCCGGGGGTGGCACTGAGCCGCGGCAGCACGCCGGGCACCTTGAGCGGCTTGCCGTTGGGACGGGTGATGGTCTGTATCATCTCCCGCGCCAGATAGTGCGGGTCGCTGGCGATATCGGCAGCGGTATAGGGGTAGCCGCAGGGCACCCGGGCGTCATCCAGGGCGGCCAGGATGGCGTCGCGGTCGCGCTGACAGGTCCACGCCTCGATGGCGGCATCGATCTCCTCGGCGCGCCGGGCCCGGCCGTCGTTGTGGGCCAGCCCGGGATCTTCGGCCAGGTCCCGGCGACCGATCACACCCATCAGCCGCTTGAAGATGCTGTCGCCGTTGCCGGCGATCAATACGAAGTCGCCGTGGCGGGTACGGTAGGCATTGGAGGGGGTAATCCCCGGAAGAGCGCTGCCGCTGGGCTCGCGCACCTCGCCGGTGGCGTCGTATTCGGGCAGCAGACTCTCCATCATGGCGAACACGGACTCGTACAGCGCCACGTCGATCTCCTGGCCCAGGCCGCTGCGAGCGCGCTCCTGCAGCGCCAGCAGCGTGCCGATCACCGCATAGAGGGCCGACAGAGAATCGCCGATGCTCACACCGACCCGAACTGAGGGCTCGCCGGGCTGGCCGGTGAGGTAGCGCAGCCCGCCCATGGCCTCGCCGATCACCCCGAAGCCGGGCTTGTCGCGGTAAGGGCCGCTCTGGCCGAAGCCAGAGACGTGCACCATGATCAGCCCCGGATTGTGCTCGGCTAGCGCCTCGTAGCCGAGCCCCCAGCCCTCGAGCGTGCCGGGGCGGAAGTTTTCCACCACCACGTCGGCCTCGGCTGCCAACCGACGCACCATGGTCTGCCCCTCCTCGCTGCGCAAGTCCAGCGTCATGGAGCGCTTGGTGCGGCTCTGAACATGCCACCATAGCGAGGTGCCGTCCTCGATGATTCGCCACTTGCGAAGGGGGTCGCCCGTGCCCGGCGGCTCGATCTTGATCACGTCGGCGCCGAACTCGCCCAGCAGTTTGGTGGCGAAGGGACCGGCGATCAGCTGGCCGAGCTCGAGAACCTTGAGACCGGCAAGTGGGAGCTGGCGAGACGCGGGGCTGGGCATGAAGTGCCTCCTGGCAGAACCCTGTGAATTCCAGTGAGGATGTGCCAGCGCAACCGCTCCTACAATTAGAGAATGGGTAACTCTGGTTTCGCTTGACACGAAACCAGGGGTAGGATGACTCATATTGCACCTGGAGCCTTGCCATGCGCCGCTTCGATTTCGTCACCCTTCGTCTGTTCGTCGCCATCGCCGATGAGGGGCAGCTGACGGCAGCCGCACAGCGCGAGCACATGGCCCTGGCCGCCGTGAGCAAACGCGTCAGTGATCTCGAAGCCATGGTCGGCAGTGAGCTGCTCTATCGCCGTTCCCGCGGCGTCGAGCTCACCCCCGCCGGTCAGGCCTTCCTGCACCACGCGCGCCGCATCCTCGAGGACGTCGCCCGCCTCGAAGCGGAGCTCAGCGAATACGGCGAAGGGGTTCGGGGCCATGTGCGCATCCACTCCAACACCTCGGCAATCATTGCCTTCCTGCCCCAGGACCTGAGCGCCTTCTCGCGTGAATACCCTCAGATCAAGCTCGACCTTCAGGAGCGCAACAGTGCCGAGGCGATCAGCGCCGTGCAGGATGGCATCGCCGATGTGGGCATCTTCGCCGGACACGTAGCAGCCGACGGCCTCGAGGTTCGCCCCTACCGGCACGACCAGTTGGTGCTGGTGACACCCGAGGATCATCCTCTCTCTCAGCGCGAACAGCTGTTCCTGCACGAGGCCACCGAGCACGACTTCGTCGGGCTGCAGCAGGACACCTCGCTGCAGTCGCTGCTGCATGAGCAAGCCAATCAGGCCGGTCGCACCCTGCGCATGCGCATCCAGGTACGCAGCTTCGATGCCATCTGCCGCATGATCCACCACGGCATGGGTATCGGCGTGCTGCCCCAGCGTACGCTGTATCGGGACCTGCGCGACCTGCGCCTGCGTCTGATACCGCTGGCCGACGACTGGGCACGCAGGGAGATCGTGATCGGCATGCGTCACTACGAAACGCTGCCGGTAGTCGCCCGGCACCTCGTCGATCACCTGCTGCAGCCGCGCCAAGCACAAGGCACCTCTTTCTTCGACAAAAGTTGAACAGAACTTAAACCAGTCTGATCAGACCCACGGCCAGCCCAGCTCGCCTGCCATGAATGGCACCAGCCTCCCTCCTCCTGGCTCCTACTTGAGTCAGTAAAACAAGCAGATAGCTCGCAAATACAAGGACTGATCACCGAGCCGGGCGATTGCCCAAGCAGGTCGTCACGATGTTGATCAAACGTTTGGTTTCGCCTGCTACGAAGGCAGGTTAATGATTCGTCAATATACACACCGCCCCCCAACCATTATGAATTCAATGTCGCCAGGACATTTTCTGGCCCGCGACATGACGTCTGCGTCACGACCGCAGAACAACACGACTACACAAGAGCACCCCTAACAGAACAACAAGCCAAACACCGAGAGGACATAACAATGACATCGTTTACCCGCAAGGCACGCCTGCTGATACCTGCCTCACTTCTGGCCATCGGTAGCCTCGGCGTCACGAGCGCCCAGGCCAATACCTCCCTGAACATAGGTGCCGTACCCACCGGTACCGGCTGGTTCTTCGGTATTTCCGAAGGTGCTCGCGTCATCAGCGCCAACACCCCCTATGAAATCACCGTGCGAGAGACCGGCGGCACCCGCGAGAACGCCATTCGCCTGACCCGCGGAGAACTCGACCTGGCCTTCACCGAGGCCTTGGTGGGCTACGAGATGTACAACGGCACCGGCCGCTTCGAAGACACCCCCAATCCCGATGCCCGCCTGATCTACTGGATCGCCCCTTCCACCATGCACTGGGCGGTACGCGAGGACTCCGGCATCGAGGACTTCGAAGGGCTCGACGGCCAGCGCTTCAACCCCAGCAGCATCGGCGGCGGCGGTGAATACATCACCGAGCTGGTGTTCGACATCCTCGGGGTGGCGCCCGACTTCCAGCGCATGCGCATCGACGATGCCGCCGAAGGCGTGGTCGACGGCCGCCTGGTTGGCTTCAGCTACAACGGGGTGCCGCCGATTCCGGCCTTCACCGAGGTCCACTCCTCTCGCACGCTGCGCCTGCTGTCACTGACCGACGAGCAGGTCGAACAGGTAACGGCAGAGTTGCCCTTCCTGGCCGGTACCGTGATTCCCGAAGGCACCTATCGCGGCATGCCCGATGCCACCTCGCTGGGTATCTACATGGGCGTCGCGGCCAATGCCGATCTCAGCGACGACACCGTCTACGAGATCACCAAGGCCTATTGGGAGAACCACGAGCAGGTGGCCAACTCCTTCAAGCCGGCCGAAGGGGTGACCCCGCAGACCGTGATCGACAATGCCACCTTCCCGCTGCATGCCGGCGCCCTGCGCTACTACCAGGAACTGGGCCTCGACATCCCCGAGGAGATCATTCCCCCCGAAGCCCAGTGATCCAGGCGCCTCCGCGGGCCTGGCGCCCGCGGAGGTTATCGTCGCCCTTTTCCTGACGCACCGCCCCTGACTCGATGCCGCGGTGCGGGAGTCATCCGAATGATGGACACCCCAGCAAATTCCAAAGTCGTTGAGAAATACTCGGAGGACTCGGGCAAGCGTCAGCTCGCCGGCTTCTGGTTCATGGTGACGCGCCTCGCTGCCGTATCCATGGCGCTGTTCCACCTCTACACGGCCGTTACCGGTCCAGTGAACACTCAGAACGCCGTGCACCTGCTGTTCGCTCTGCCGTTGATCTTCCTGGCATACAGCTGCCGGGGGCGCGATGCCAAGCGCGTTCCCTGGTACGACATCGTGCCGATCGCCCTGGGCGTGATGGTCAGCGCCTACTACGTGATGCACTTCGACCGCATCATCTATCAGCTGGGCTACCTGATGCCCACTACGTTGGACCTCTTCTTCGGCGTGGCGGCCATCCTGCTGTTGCTGGAAGCCTGCCGGCGCGCCATCGGTCTGGCCTTTCCCATCCTGGTGCTGATCGCCCTGGCCTACGCCGCCTTCGGCAACCATCTGCCCGGGGTGTGGGGGCACGGCGGCTATCGCTGGGACGACCTGGTGGCCACCTTCTACATGAGCCCGACCGGGGTCTACGGCAGTTTGATGCGCACCTCCTCCACGGTGATCGTAATCTTCATCATGTTCGGCGCCCTGCTGGTCACCACCGGCGGCGGCGATAGCTTCATGCGCCTCTCCAACGCCGCCACCGGGCGCATGTCGGGGGGCCCGGCCAAGGCCGCCACCCTGTGCAGCGCCATGTTCGGCAGCATCAGCGGCAGCACCGCGGCCAACGTCGCCACTACCGGGGTATTCACCATTCCGCTGATGAAGAAGAACGGCTACAGCCCGCGCTTCGCCGCCGCCACCGAGGCCTCGGCCTCCACCGGCGGGCAGATTCTGCCGCCGATCATGGGCGCGGCCGCCTTCGTCATGGCCGACGTCATCTCGACCAGCTATCTCAACATCATCAGCGCCGCGTTGATCCCGGCATTGCTGTTCTATCTCGCCATCTGGATGAGCGTGCACTTCGAAGCCAAGCGCCTGGGCCTCAACCCGATCCCCAAGTCCGAGCGGCCCACGCTGCGCCAAGGCCTCTACAACATCGAGACCCTGGTGATCCCGCTGATCGTGCTGATCACGCTGCTGGTGATGCGTTACACCCCGACCACCGCCGCGGTGGCGGCCTACTTCACCGCCATGGCGCTCTACCTGTTCTCCTGGCGCAGCCCGGGTACCTTCGTCGAGCGCCTGAAGTCGCTGCCCGCCGCCCTGGAGGCCGGCGCCATGACCGCCGCCATGATCGCGGTGATCATCGGCAGCGTGGCGATCATCGCCGCGGTGATCAGCCTCACCGGCCTGGGGCTCAAGGTCTCATCGGTGATCCTCATCGTCAGCGGTGGTGACGTGCTGATCACCTTGCTGCTGGCCATGGTGGTGGCGATCATCCTCGGCATGGGCCTGCCCACCGTGGCCGCCTACATGCTGGCCGCTTCGGTGGTGGCAGCAGCCTTCGTCGAGGCTGGACTGCCGAGCCTCTCGGCACATCTGTTCATTCTCTACTTCGCCATTCTTTCCGGGGTCACCCCGCCGGTGGCGCTAGCAGCCTACATCGGCGGCGCCATTGCCGGCTCGCACTGGTTCCGCACCGCTCTCACCGCGACCAAGATCTCGCTGGGCGGCTTCCTGATCCCCTTCATGTTCATCTACCACCCGCCGCTGCTGGGCGACGGCACTGGGCTGCAGATCGCCCTGGCCGTAGGCAGCGGCGTGCTCGGCATCACGGCACTGGCGGCCTCAACCATCGGCTACTTCCTGCGCCCCTGTTCGTGGCTGGAGCGCGGCCTGCTACTGGCGGCGGCACTAATGCTGATCAGCGGCCAGCTGGTTACCGATGCACTGGGCATCGCCCTGATCGGCGGCGTGTGGGCCTGGCAATATCGCCTCAACCGCAGCACATTAGGAGCCTCTTCTACTCCCCTGGCCAGCAAGGAGCCTGCCCCATGAAGATCGTGATTCCCGACGACTACCAGGACTGCGTGCGCCATCTGGATGCCTTCGCCAAGCTCGAGGGGCATGAGGTCACCATCTACGACGACACCGTGACCGACGAGGACGCCCTGGTGGAGCGATTCCAGGATGCCGACGCCCTGGTGCTGATCCGCGAGCGCACGCCGATCACCGAATCGCTGCTGGCCCGGCTGCCCAATCTCAAGGCGATCAGCCAGACCGGCGGCGGCGCGGCCCACGTCGACATGGCCGCCTGCAAGCGCCACGGCGTCACCGTGATGGCCGGCACCGGTTCGCCCTACGCTGCCGCCGAGCTCACCTGGGGCCTGGTGCTGGCCGCCATGCGCCACATTCCCGAGGAGTTCGAGAACCTGAAGGCCGGCCGCTGGCAGCGCACCCTGGGTACCGGCCTCAAGGGCCGCACGCTGGGCATCTTCGGCTACGGCAAGATCGGCAAGCTGATCGCCCGCTATGGCCAGGCCTTCGAAATGAACGTGCTGGTGTGGGGCCGCGAGGGCACCCGCGCCCGCGCCGCCGAAGCCGGCCTCGACGTGGCGGGCAGCCAGGCCGAGCTGTTCGAGCGCAGCGACGTGCTGAGCCTGCACCTGCGCTTGAACGACGACACCCACGGTATCGTCAGCGCCGAGGATCTCGCGCGCATGAAGCCCACGGCGCTGCTGGTCAACACCAGCCGTGCACCGCTTATCGCCGCGGGTGCGCTGGAGGCAGCGCTGCGCGAAGGCCGTCCGGGGCGCGCCGCGGTAGACGTCTTCGAGGAGGAGCCGGTGACAAACCATCCGCTGCTCGCGCTGCCCAACTTCCTCGCCACGCCCCACCTGGGCTACGTGGAGAAGGACAGCTACGAGCTCTACTTCGGCGATGCCTTCGACAACCTGCTGGCCTTCGACGCGGGCCGGCCGGTGAAGAATCTGGCCGAGTGAACGGGCAAAACAAGGAGAAACACCCATGTCTTCACGCCAGGCCAAGACCTCACGTCAGGAGAGTCTCGATCAGGCAGGGCTCGCCACTCGCCGCGAAGTGCTGGGCGACGCCTATGTGGACGCCGCCCTCTCCCAGGTGGATGACTTCAGCTGGCCGATGCAGGAGCTGGTCACGCGCAACTGCTGGAACGACATCTGGAACCGCCCGGGGCTCGCCCGCCCCACCCGTAGCCTGATCAACATCGGCATGCTGGTGGCACTCAACCGGCCTCATGAGCTCAAGGTGCACCTGCGCGGCGCGCTCAACAACGGCTGCAGCGAGGAGGAGATCCGCGAGGTACTGCTGCAGTGCGTGCCCTACTGCGGTTTTCCCGCCGCCATCGACGGCCTGCGCGTGGCGCGTGAAGTGATCGCCGCCTATCGCGAAGAGCAAGGCCGATAGCTACCACGACAAGCGATAACCACCACGACTAGCGATAACCACAACACAAAGACAAGCAAGGAGACACGCCATGAAAATGCCCCGCTCACTCCAGCCTGCCCTCAAGCCGCTTGCCGCGGCGGCGCTCGCCGTCGGCCTGGCCGCACCGGCAACGGCTCAGGAAGCCGTCAGCATCGGCGTGGCACCGGCCGCTTCCGGCTGGTACTTCGGCTTCTCGGAGCTCTCGCGGCTGGTCAGCGCCGACTCGCCCCTTGAGATCTCGGTGCGCGAGACCGGCGGCTCGCGGGAGAATGCCATTCGTCTCGGCCGCGGCGAGATCGACCTGGGCCTGATCGATGCGCCGGGTGCCTATGAGGCCTACACCGGCACTGGGCGCTACGAGAACGACGCCATCGAACAGATGCGCATGGTGCTGTGGGTGGCACCTTCGACCATGCACTGGGCGGTGCGCCAGGACAGCGGCATCGAAACCTTCGAGGATCTGGACGGAGCGCGCTTCAACCCCAGCAGCATCGGCGGCGGCGGTGAGTACATCACTGAGCTGGTGTTCGATGCCCTGGGCATTGCACCTGACTTCCAGCGCATGAGCATGTCGGACGCCGCCGATGCCGTGGTGGACGGGCGCATCGTCGGCTTCAGCTACAACGGCATTCCGCCGATTCCGGCCTTTACCGAGGTGCACTCCTCGCGTCCGCTGCAGGTGCTCTCGCTGACCGACGAGCAGGTGGCCACCGCCACCGAGGCGCTGCCGTTCCTCTCGGCCACCGAGATTCCAGAGGGCACCTACCGCGACATGCCGGCGGCCACTACCCTGGGCACGTACATCGGCATCGCCGCCACCAGCGATCTCTCCGAAGATGCCGCCTACGAGTTCACCCGCGCCTATTGGGAAAACATCGAGCGGTTGGGCCAGACCTTCGCCCCGGCCCAGGGCATGACGCCGGAAATTTCGGCGGAGAACACCGCCACGCCGCTGCATGCGGGCGCGCTGCGCTACTACCGCGAGATCGGCATCGAAGTGCCGGAGGAGCTAGTGCCGCCGGAAGCGGAATAAGCGCAGCCCCATGAGCGAGACTGCTGTCGATGGCCAACCATCGGCGGCATTCGCTCGGCCAGCCCACTCGCTCGGGCATGCTGGTCTAGTCTTCGTGAACTCTTTGCGCAACCATGAGGCAACACTCCATGCCCAAGCACATCACCTACTACCTGAGCCTGGTATCACCGTGGACCTACCTGGGCCACGAACGGCTCGGCGAGATCGCCACCCACCACGGCGCCACCATCGACTACGTGCCGGTCTCGGTCAGCGGCATTTTCCCAAGAACAGGCGGGCTACCGCTGCCCAAACGCGCGCCGGAACGTCAGGCCTATCGCCTGGTCGAGCTGAAGCGATGGCAGAGTGTGCTTGGCGTTCCACTCACCGTGGAACCGAAACATTTTCCCACCGACGACCGACCGGCGGCGCGCCTGGCACTGACTGCCAAGGCCCAGGGACACGACATTGCCAAGCTCACGCTTGCCATTCTGCGAGCCTGCTGGGCGGAGGAACGTGATATCGCCGACCTAGCCACCCTGCGCGAGATCGCCAATGCCTGCGGCCTGGACGGCCAGGAGCTGTTGGATGAGTCGGAGACGCAAGGGCAACAGCGACTCGACGCGGCCTGCGAGCAGGCCATCGCCGCTGGCTGCTTCGGCGTTCCATGGTATGACGTGGAAGGCGAGCCGTTCTGGGGGCAAGACCGCCTCGCACTGGTGGAGAAGAAGCTCAGCGGCGAGCTTTGATCGCGGCGGCTAAGCCAGGCGCTCAGGCATGTCAACGTTCATCGCTTGGCACAGCAGAAACGTGCCAAACGCAGCCAGTCCGGGCAAGCCTGGGCCGTCACAGGGCGCCATGATCAAGGCGACGAGTTCGTCTCGTTGGTTCGATCATCCGCTTCGACCATGACAGGAGGTCGTCATGAGACTGTCCACTTTCGTACTTTGCCTTGCCTTGTTCGCCGTGTCGGGCGCCGCAGTGGCTGAACGCCCTTCACCCGAGGATAATCTCTTCCAGACGGCGCAAACCGGCACCAGCTCGCGCCCTAACGTCGTGAGCAGCTTCGACGAAATCGATACCGACCATAACGGGTATATTTCCACTACCGAAGCCTCTCGAGCCTCCATGGCATCCAGCTTCGGCTCTCTGGACCGCAATCTGGATGGCATGCTGTCCCGTGAGGAGTACGAAGATCACTTCAAGGATCACTAAGTTGCACCTATCGACACGAGTGTTCACGCATCTCGTGTCGATAGGAGATTTTTCACTCCACTCATACTGAAAATTGATGTCAGTCGCACAAAAGCGCTGACCTATACTGTGCTCGGTACCCGATCCACCCAACCCAGCGAGCGACTTCCACGCCAGTCGTACCCGGGACTTCCGATTCATTCGGCAGCGAAGCGATGATTCCGTACACGAGCAGGACCGCCACCCATACCGCCACCCTGTCAGACTTGCGGGACCAGTTGATAAAGCTGCTGGACGACGCCGAAGCCGCTCTGCCAAGGGGCCAGGAAGCAGTGCGCGCCAGCCTGCTCGAGGCCCTTAACCTGCTTAGCCAGACCCCACCGGAAGTCTGGCCGCAGGGCTCCTTGCATGGCGGTCTGGCCGGCTGGCAAGTGAAGCGCGTGGCCACCTTCGTCGACACCCATCTGGACTCGACCATCCACGTCATCGACATGGCGTGCCAGGCTCGCCTGAGCCTCAGCCACTTCTCACACGCCTTCAGGCACACCTTCGGCGAGCCGCCGCTGGCCTATGTGACGAGACGACGCCTGCTGAAGGCCTGCGAGATGATGCGCTCCGGCACCGAGCCGCTTTCGAGCATTGCGCGCGAATGCGGCTTCTACGACCAGTCGCACTTCACCCGCCACTTTCACCGCCGACTGGGCATGACCCCACAGAGCTGGCGCCGTTTGCATGCCGAAGAACCCAACGACTGAGGCAGCCGGCAAACCTGTCGCCGTGGTGGCAATTTCTCACGCCGGCCGTTCCAGACCGAACAGATCGGTCGTGCGAGCATAGTCGCTGCCCGCCATACGCCCGATGGGCTTGAGCGCCTCGACGCTCACGTGACGGCCGTTCCAGACGGCATCGTCGATATGGATCGACACCACCTCCGCCAGCACCAGACAACCCGCCATGGGCTGGTCACCGAAGCGCTCGATCTTGCGCAACCGACAGCCGAAGGCCACCGGCGCCGCTACCACCCGCGGCACCGAGAGTCCCGGCATGGTCACCTTCTCCAGCCCCGCCAGGGCGAACTCGTCCTCCCCCGCCGGCAAGCTGGCGCTGGTGGCATTCATTTCATTGACCAGCGCCTCGCCGCTGATGTGCACCACGCACTCCGGCACCTGCTCCAGGTTTCGAATGGTGTCCTTGGGCTGGCCTTCGCCGTTGAGCAGCGGCGAGAATCCCAGCACCGGCGGCGCCACGCTCACCACGTTGAAGAAGGAGAACGGCCCCAGGTTGGTGCGTCCTTCGGCATCCTGGGTGGACACCCAGGCGATGGGACGCGGGCAGATGGTGCCGCAGAACAGGCGATAGATGGCCCCGCTGCTCAGCGGAGCTTCTTCCAATAGATAGTCGCTCATGGCCAGCCCTTGTTGCAGTCGATAAGGCCTCCCATCCTACACCGCTCGACAGGCTGCTCAATGCGGCTTCGCCAGCCCGGATCATCAGTATTCGCGTCTGATGCAGTCGCCCCGCCTGCGCAACTCAATGTTCAAGCAACACAAGCAGCCGAATTCGACCCCCCAAAACAACGCATCGATAGGAACAGGCAATAGTTCCAGAGGAATGACCCTATCGGCATTGCCGCTGCCTCCCTAGGCTTATCTACATGACGCTCTTGCTCAGGACGCACGATTGAGTCGCCCACTCAAGCCTCGCAAGAGAGTCGTTACAGGCCACCAGCAGGAGCTGTCTCTCATGAATAAAGTCACTCTTCTCACCGGCGCCAGCAGCGGTATTGGCGCGGACACCGCTCGGCTGCAGCACAAACCCCTCGCCACTCTCGTTCTCATCGCCACGATGCTTCTGCCCCTCGCAGCACAGGCCACAACGACCGAAGCGCGCAGTGCACGAGGTGCCGAAATGATCCTTCATCTCAATAACGGAGAAGCACAGCCTAACCTAGAGGCAATGCGCGGGGAGTTTCCTTTCCTCGCCGAAGCGACGGAGGCCTATGCCTTAGGCGATGTCTGGGGGCGGGATGTACTCGACGACCGCACACGACAGCTTGCCGCTGTCGCCGCTATGGCCGCCCTGGGTGAAGTCGGCATGATGCGCGTTCATGCCAGCTACGCACTCAATGTCGGCGTTACGGAAGAGGAGTTGAAGGAGATCGTTTACCTGATCACCGTACCGGCCGGGTTTCCACGTGCCATTGCTGCCTCGCAAGCGCTTTCCGAGTTGTTCTCGGAGCGACGCTCGAGCGCTGTCGAGTGAAAGATGATACACACCAGACATGGCCGCCAACCTAGAGCGCTACTGTGCGCCGTTCTCGCCACTATCTTGATGAACAGTGACGCACTGGCGGAAAACATACCAAGAGAACACCTCATGGCAGATCACCCTTATGTTGGCATGTGGGTCACCGACGATGGTTTCATTCGCCACGAACTGCTGCCGAATAACCGCTATGACGAAGCCCGAGGTGAGCGCGAGAGCGCCTACCAGGGTCGCTACCGCGTGACCGGCAATTACATCGAGTATTGGGACGATACCGGCTTCACCGCTGACGGCGAATTCATTAATGGCGTGCTCTATCACGCCGGGATGGTGCTACGACGGGAATAGTAATATCCGCACCCCTGACTCCCCATATGCCAGTTGCGGGCGATCGCTCAAACGCCGTTAGAATTGTTCTACACCAACAAACTTAAATACCTAAAATCGCTGGAGATCTTATATTGAAAACCATAAAGCATAGCGCTATGAAAATAGGTGCAACTATTGCACTTATACTCTTGAACCCTTTATCACACGCCAAGGACCAGCACGACTCCAAACCACATGAGGCCGCCAATGAGGCGATCATTCGTCAGGCATTCGAGAACTGGCAGCAAGGGCGTGGTAACTTCTTTGACTTACTATCAGAGGACGCAAAGTGGACGATCGTTGGCTCCAGCCCGATCTCGGGGACTTATCGATCTAGACAAGAGTTGATCGAGCACTCTGTCATACCAATCAATGACCGATTGTCATCGTCGATCACACCCCATGTGCGACATATAATCGCGGAAGGCAGCATTGTCGTGGTATTTTGGGATGGAAGCGCCACTACGCTTGATGGAAACCGCTATGACAACAACTATGCGTGGCATATGATCATGGAAGATGGAGAGATCAAAGAGGTCACAGCGTTCCTCGACACTTGGCAACTGACCAAGCTTCTTGAATAGCTAAGCCAAGACTCGGACAAAAAATCTTCAGGAGTGTAATTCCTAGATAACGTGGCTGCATCTTCTTCGCCCATCGATAGAGAAGAAAAAGCCCATCAACAAGGAGTCTGATTTCATGAACTCATAAAACGTCACTCTTTGAGCCACCCTTTTTTGCTAGGCGGTGACGGCAACTTTTACCACAAGAAGCAAATAGCTTATTCGGTGAATTAGGAAATGTCCGCTTAAGGACGGATGAATCCGCTTTGCCTATTACCCTAAGATCATCAAGGAACCTTTCATGTTCAAGAAAACACTACTCGCCACCTCTGTGGTTGGCGCTTTGGCGGTGTCTGCCATTAGCCAGGCGGCAACGGTCTATGATCAGGACGGCACCAAGGTAGATGTCTATGGCCGTATCAACTATATGGTCACGAGCGGAGGCTATCAGGATCTTTCGCCAGGTGCTGAGAAAGTCAGCGGTAGCGAGTTTCAAAATAACAAGTCCCGCTTCGGCTTCCGTGCCAACCATGAATTGAGCAGTGACCTCAGTGTCTTCGCGCGTATGGAGTTCCGCTTCAACGCTGACGCTCAGAACACTTCCCCCATGACCATCCGCAACAGCTTCCTGGGCCTGAGAAGTCAGCAGCTGGGAACCGTGACCATCGGGAACTTCGATAGCGTCTACTTCCAGGCGATTTCCAGTCTGTTCGATGTCTACGAGAACGAAGGATTCATCGGCCTTGACAGCGGCTCGGTGGGCTCGCGTGGCGACACGCTTGCCTACTCCTCGCCGGTGTTCAACGGTCTTCAAGGCCACGTTCAGGTCAAGCACCTGAGCGGCAATGACGCTGTGATTGGTGCCCAGGATAACAGCTCGACGACTTCAGCAGCCGCGGCCCTCAGCTACACTTGGAACGACCTCTACCTGGCAGCGGGCTACAACCAGTCCAAGGATGTCTCCGACCGTGGTGCCAGCTACGATGGCGGTCTCAACAACACTGCCGGTGAAGACATCTGGGGCGTTGCCGCCCAATACGAGTTCCTTCCCAACTTCTCCGCCCGTATCCGCTACGAGGAGCTGGGCTCGGTCAATGACGATGCGTCCGACAGGGCCATTAAAGAGCTCTTCAGCCTGGGCGCTACCTTCAACTATGGCCAAGGGAACATCTATGCCGATGTCTATGACATCAGCTATGTCGGGGAAGGCGTAAGCAGAAATAACCCCTGGGCAGCCGGTGTCGACTATCGTTTCATGCCGATGCGCATCTACGCTGAAATCTTTGATGCAGATATCAGCGGTGAGAATATCGACGATAGCCTTCTCTACACCGTTGGTATTCGATACGACTTCTAAGTCGATCTGAAGAGTCCGGCTTTCTCCGCTACCGGATCAAAGCCGGACAGGTAAGTCTGATAGTCATCTTGATGTTGCTTTTTTAGATACTGTTTCTACTTTGCCGACAGCGAAGCTGTCGGCTTTCTTCATTAGTAATCGGGCGATTGGGACAGTACCTGCCAAAGGAGACGGATCTCTCCGTGTACAACCAGGCGGAGCTTGATGATATTGCCGACTCATTGAAGACCCGGCCTCGCAAGGCCTTGGACTGGCGAACGCCGTTGGAAGTCTACGCCGAGGTGCGCAAGAAATTTGTTGCCGGGGCGAACACCTTTCAATAGGTGTTGCACTTGGAACTGGAGACCGACCATCTTCAGGAGTGAAGACCCAAGAGCCAGCGCATGCGCTGGCTCTTGGTTTTCTTGGATGGCTCGTAACTGACGCCGTTACACCACGTTAACCCACTGCTCGCTGAGGGACCAGAGCTGCCTGGCCCTGTCGGCGTCGAGCGCGTAGGACTTCACACCGTCGGCAAAGGGGTTGGGGGTATCGTCGATCGGAGCGACCGCGCAGTCTTCGAGGTAGCGCCCGCCAATCTCGTCCTTGTCGGCCACCACGGCCGCCCAGACCGAGGTGGCGGCCGCCTGAGGAATCTCTTTCAGCTCGAGTGGGGGAAGACCCGCATCGGCGCGCGCTTTGCCCACCGTCTCGAAAAGCTCCTGCACCGCCTCCGGAGAAAAGTGACGAGCGAGATCCGTCATGCTGTTCCCCGGCATCACCGAGGCCGCGCGGATTCCACGATCCCGATGCCGCCGGTCGAACTCCACGGCGAAGAGAGACATGGCCGTCTTCGATTTGCCATAGGCGACAAACGGGTAGTATTCCTGGCGCTCGAAACCAGGATCATCCAGGTCGACATCGGCGACGCGGTGCGCCTGGGACGAGAGCATCACTACGCGGGCATTGTCGGCGAGCAGCCGTTCGATCCGTGTGATCAAGGCGAAATGGCCAAGATAATTGGCGGCAAACTGAAGTTCGAAGCCGTCCACCGTCTTTTCGAACGGCGTGGCCATCACTCCGGCGTTGGCGATGATGGCATCGAACGGCGTCCCGTCAGTCAGCAGCTTGTCCGCACAGGCGCGAACGCTTTGCAGGGAAGCCAGATCGAGCTCGACTAGCGCCAGGTTGCCCCCGCCCTGCGACGCAGCGTCACGAACCGCTGCCGTAGCCGCCTCTGCTCTGGCGAGGCCCCGTACCGCACCGATGACAGTAGCGCCCTTGGCCACGAGCGCACGGGCCGTTTCGAGCCCGATACCACCCGATATACCCGTAACGAGGAATCGCTTTCCCGTGAGATCGATGCCGGCAAGCACTTCATCGGCGGTCGTCTTTGCACCCAATTTATCAGTCATGTCTTTTTCCTCTACCGTGTAGGGGCTTCTTCGCCCCTCTTCTTGATGCTTAGATTTGGACTCCACCAGCCACGTCCAGTACGGCGCCGCTGATGTAGCCCGCGTTGGGTCCTGCCAGGAAGCAAACCGTCGCCGCCACCTCCTCCAGAGTGGCGATCCGGCGGATGGGATGAAGATCCATCAACGTTTCCGGCACGTTGTGGGCCACTTCCGCCGCCATATCCGTCGGCATGATGCCCGGCTGCACGACATTGACGGTGATGTTGCGCGGGCCAAGATCGCGCCCGACACCTTTCGCATAACCCACGATGGCGGCCTTGGTGCCCGCGTAATCCGCCACGCCGGGGAAGGCCACACGGCTGGCGATCGCCGAGCCGATGAAGATGATGCGTCCCCCGTCCGAGAGCTGGCGTGCGGCGGCCCGCGTGGTTGCCACCGCGCCGAGCACGTTGATGTGCCACTGGCGATCGAGCGCCTCGGCATCGAGTGAAGGATCGTCGACCAGCTTGCCCTGCACCGCGATGGCGGCGTTGTTGACAAGAATGTCGAGCGTGCCGAAATGCGAGACCACGTCATTGATCAAGGCGGCGGCAGAAGAGGTATCGGCCTGGTCGCTCCTGATCGCGATGGCCCGAACCCCTTTTGCCTTCAGCTTCTCGACCACAGCCTCGGCCTTCTCGACAGAGGCCACGTAGCTGATGGCCACGTCCGCCCCCTGTTCGGCAAACGCTTCCGCAATGGCCGCCCCAAGCCCGCGCGACCCGCCGGTGACGAGTGCCACCTTGCCCCTCAATTCCTTCTGCATAACCACCTCTCTCAACGTGGAGGAACGATTCCGTGAGAAAGGAATCGAATTCAATAACGAACGTTACTATAACGAACGTTATTGAATTGGACTGAGGGCGTCAAGAAATTTAGTATCGATTGGTATGAAAAAGAGGAGGCGATCCGATGGGACGTCAGCGCGAATTCGATGTGGAGCAGGCGCTGGACGCGGCCCTCTGTATGTTCTGGCGCAAGGGCTATGAGGGCACGTCGTACACCGACCTGACGCAGGCCACGGGTGTCGAGCGCCCGGGGCTCTACTCGGCCTTCGGCAACAAGGAGGCGCTGTTCCGTCAAGCGATGGAACGCTACTTCACACACTACCTGGACTACTTTCCGGCTGCGCTGGAGCAGCCGACCTCACGAGAGGTGGTGGAAGAGATCTTTCGTGGGGCGGCAGATCTGCATACCCGCCATCCCGACCGCCCGGGGTGCCTCGGTATTCACGGCGCCCTGGCAGGCTCGGACGATGCCGAGCCCATTCGTCAGGCGCTGATCGAAGCCCGTGCGAAGGGTGAGGTCATGCTGCGCGAGCGCTTCGAACGGGCCAAGCAGGAGGGGGATCTGCCGCCGTCGGCTAACAGCGCCGTGCTGGCCGCCTACGTCATGACCGTGCTGCACGGCATGGCGGTGCAGGCCAAGGCCGGCTTCAGCCGCGATGTTCTGGAAGCGGTTGTCGATCAGGCCTTGTCGACTTGGCCATCAAAAGTTGCCTAGTCCAGTGATAATAGGGGCTGGCTATATAGTCGGGCAGCCAGAGTACTCCCGAGCTCGCCAGGCCGGCGCAAGATAAACGTTTCCATCATCGGCAGAGACCCTATAGTGGCCTTATACCTTGATGCCGGCTCCATTACCGTGAATGGCGTGGGAGAGCGCCCTAGCGCTGCGCACCCATGATGAAGAGATCTACTCGACCGCTTGCTACACCGGCCGCCTTGGGCCGAATTGGCTCCCTCAGATGACGTCGCGGTGGGGCTCTGGCCGACCAGCGACGACTGCGCTGAATTTATGGGCAGAGCTGCTAGTTGATGAGACAGCGTTCTGAAAACGCGGCCAAAACTGGCAGCTCATGCCTCTCGTCACTTAAATTATCAACAATGCGGCAGCAATGGCGATGCCTGTCGTACCCATCATGATAACGCAGAAACCCATGATATCACGCGCCTTGAGCCCGGCAATTGCCAGCACGGGCAGCGCCCAGAACGGCTGAATAAGATTGGTCCAAGCATCACCCCAGACAAAACCGATGATAACGTTCGAAATATCCGCGTTCAGTGCCTGGGCTGCTTCGACGAGGATCGGCCCTTGAACCGCCCATTGCCCACCACCTGAAGGTATAAAGATATTTAGCACGCCCGCTGAGAGAAAACTGACGAACGGCAATGTACTAGCCGTCGAGATGCTGGTAAATCCCTGCGCAAGGCTAGCCCCCAGGCCCGAGGCCCCCATCATGCCCATGATGCCGGCATAGAAAGGAAACTGGATCAACACGCCCGAAACACCACGCGCAGCTTCATCAATTGACGAGAGAAAACTGCGAGGACTGGCATGCAGCGCCAGGCCCAGAAAGATAAGTACAAAAATGATGATATTAAGATTGAGTCCGCCGCCATTCATGGCATACACGGAAACCGAAGCAAAACCAAGAGCCGCGCTGGCCCAAGCGAGCGTCTTGGAGCGCTCTATGCGCTCGGCCGGACGAAGTGTCTCCGACGGGCTGTCCTTGACGTCTTCGTCCCTGAGCGTGTCGATCTTGACTGTCACCGGCTTGCTGATGCCGCGCATCAAAAAACGGCATGTTAAGGGCAACACGACGAGGATCGCGGCACAGATACTTAGGTTGAGCACTCCGAAGATCGTTTCGCTGGTAGGGATCAAACCCACCTGGTCCTCCAGAAAATGCCCCGGTGTAGCGACAAGTAGCGTTGCCGATCCCGACAGTCCGGCATGAAAACTCATGAACCCGGCATAGGCACTGGCCACCAAGAGCCGATAGTCGACACCCTCGACACGCCGTGCCAGTTCGCGAGCCAATATGGCGCCGGCCACCAGGCCCATGCCCCAGTTGATCCAGCAAATGACAAGCGTAGTGAAGCTCACTGTCAAAATGGCACGCCCCGGCGTTTTCGCCACGTCAGCGATGCGATCGACCAAGCCCATGAACAAGGGAGTACGTGCTACGGTGAATCCGGCAACGAGGATGAGGGTCATCTGCATCGCAAAGCTCAGCAGATTCCAGAACCCATCCTGCCAATAGCCAAGCATCGCGACCGCTCCTTGCCCTTGGAAAACCATTCCGGCTACGAACACGATTAATGTGATGAAAAGTACCAAGATCAGCGGATCGGGCATGTATCGATCAAACGCATTAACGAAACCTCCGGTAAATGTCTTGAGCATGCTGCGCTCTTCACCGGGCTTCAACTCCTGAACGCTATCTCCCCCCCCTTGAGCCACTATGGGGTTTGGTCTTTGATTGGACATGACACTTACCTCTGTTGGATTTGTTCTATATGGCTATTGTTACTCGCGTCAGCGGCACTGCCTGACAGGTCAGGCACTGATTTCCTTCTGGTTCGCTGCCTCCAAGATGAGCGACCTCTCCGTCGACAAGCTTGCAGATGCAGCTCTCGCATTGGCCAACGCGACAACCGCTAGGCAGCGCGAAGCCGTGCTCAAGGGCAGCATCGAGTAGCGAGCCCAATTCTGGGCGCCACTCAAAGCTGCACCCGGTCCCTCCGATGTGAACCACTTGTGGCTGTAAATCGATAGGCACAGGTTTAGGTGAGGTAAAGACCTCAGACCAGATATCGTACGGCGGAATACCGAGCGCACTCATTGCCTGCATCGCACTTTCTGTAAAACTGGGTGACCCACAGATGTAGACAAGAGGCCTGCTTGGTAAAAGTGGTGTTACGGCCGTGAAATCCACACGGCCATGTACCGCATAATCCTTACCTGCCGCATCGCTCGGCAGAGGAGCAGAATATGCCGTAATGCGATGTACCCTGGGCAGCTCCTGGCAAAGTTCGTTCAACCTCTCTAAAAGGGGATGCTCGACACCACTTCGACACCCGTGCAGCAGCAAGATATCGGCTTTGCATCCCTCTACGGCAAGGCGTTCCAAGACGCTAATGAACGGCGTGATGCCAATGCCTGCCGCAAGAAAGATGAGGGGACGGTCGCTACAAGTGGGTGGAGTGAAAATACCTGTTGGATTTTTAAGCTGCAGCTGATTTCCCACAGATAGTTCGTGAATGGCGGCAGAGAGCGATTTCCCTTCACGCGCATCGAACTCTGTACCTTGGCAACGGACGGCAATCGACAGTTTGCTGGATGGCAGCCCGGAACCAATCAAGGAATAGCAACGAACGGGACCACCTTCGGCAATACGGGTAACAACATGCTGTCCTGGTAGGAACTCTGGCACCGCCTTGCCATCCAGTGGCGTCAGATCAAGAGCGACAATATCGCTCCCTTCGACCTGCACTCGTGTGACAGTGAAATCGCGCCAATCATTCCAGCGTCCGATATTCCTTGTTGGATGAGGGCTGATGTCACAAAGCACGGCGCGTAATGGGACAGACCCACTGACGGGGTCACGTGATGTGTCGCTCAACACAGCATTGATATTGCTAGTATTGTGTCCGAATACAGGTGACGAGCTACGGTTTAGGGCAAGTGAAGCCTGCCACCAACCGAAGTCGGCTATGATCACACGGTCATCCAGCGACTCGTTCAGCATCACCCGTAGTGCAGCCTTGCCGTAAGAAGTGGTGACATAAGCCCAGTCCCCTTCGAAGAGTCCGCGTGAGCGTGCCAGTGCCGCGCTGATTTCCACTGTTGGGTCAGGTGATTTTTTTCGTAGAGACGAGATATGCCGGTGCGAGGTATGCACGAACCAACCAGACTTTGCGGTAGTCAACGTAAGAGGTAAGTTTGTCCCTGCACGCCGCCCACGTAACGGACTCTCTTCCGGCTCGATATGGCAGGCAATAGCAGGATAGCTAATATCCAACAGTTGCTCCGAATAAAGCTCGACAAGGCCCGAGCCGGTAGGAAAGCCTTTGAGCCGCGCATTTCCATCGGGAAGGGAGTACTTCTTCATTGAGTTTTTTTGTTGGAACCGGCTTCCGCCAGGCAATTTCTTTAATTCGTCGACCGTCACACCCAACGGAGAAAGCTGCCAGTTCCAACCCGCCTCGATACTGCCGCCAAAGAAATCACCTTCATGCCCCAAGCGGCAGGCAAGATCGAAAACGATTTCGTAGTCGGCACGTGCGTCGAACTCACACTCGACCATTTTCGAACGGAACTGGATGGTCTCTACTGCGGCCTGGTCGATTTCAAAGCCTATCTTTAGTGCATCGCGCTCGGGTGGAAGATTTACCGGGAGAATGATATCCGCACATTCCGCTGTCGGATTCATGAAAACATCCGCATGAACATGAAAGTCCAGCGCGTTCAACGCCGTCACGTTGCGCTCTGCATCGGCCTGCGATACCACCAAATTGGTTCCGAAGCTTACCAATGCCTTGACTCGGTAAGGCTGATGCTCAATGGCAGCCTGACTAAAATCACGAGCGGTAACCCAGCCCCGGGACGGCGGACCAAGCGGAAGTTCGGCAAGGCCAAGTGTCTTTTCCTTCTGCCCTTTTGGTAGAAGCGATAGTTGATTGACGGCACGCGTAGGTGGTGGAGTGGGCCATATATTACCACCTGGTAGATCGTACGCGCCTGTCAGGGCATATAAGCTAGCAATGGCACGTTCGATAGCCGTAGCATTGGTATGCTGCCCGACACCTGTCCACGAATGGTAGGCCAGTTTTGGACCATCTTCTAGCAAGGTATAGAATTGTATGAGATCGGCCTCGTCCACCCAACTGACTTCAGCGACATGTGCTGTGGTGTATGGCTCGGCAGATTCCCTCAAGAGTGAGAAAACCGTTCTGGCAGAAAACTCTGTGCCACTCCGATCAATCAATCGAATCTCATGATCGAGCATGAGGTTATCGGTCACTGTATCGGCGGCTCTGGGGTCGAAGCTTTGCGGCTTTCCGCTCCCATCGACAACGACAAAACCCTGAAGATCAGTTCCTTCCCAGAGGTCTCCTGGACGCACAAGGCGGCCTGTTTCAAGGTTTACCAGAAGGCATGCATTCGTCCAGCGGCGGACAAACGCATCGTTATAAGTCTCCGTCGAGATCAGATGGCGTATGGCGCCCATAGCGAGTGCCGAATCGGCGCCCGGCCGAACTCGCAGCCATAGATCAGCTTGCTGTCCAGATCCATTTGGCTTGGGATCGATGACAACAACATTTGCGCCTCGGCTGCGAGCGTCAGCAATTCGGCTCGCCTGCGCAAGCCAGGTTCTCGCGGGGTTATGGCCCCAAAGAAGAACAACGTCGGCATTTTCATAGTCAGCGAAGCCGATACCACGCCCAAAAGTCAGCTCATGTGCATAATCCTTGTGCCACCCACATACCTCGACAGCGTAGATTAGATTGGGTGATCCAAAGCATCGGACAAAGCGTTCGACCCATTCGAAACTATCCACCATCGGCGTCCCGCTTGGTGTCGTAATGGCGAATGCCACTGCTTCAGCACCATCCTCCTCTCTGATGGAAGCCAGCGTGGTAGCGATTTCGTCGAGCGCCTCTTCCCAACTCACTTCCTTCCATTGGGGATTAGGGGCTCCCTTGGGTGAGATTCGCCGGAGAGGAGACCTTAGCCGCTCGGGACTTTTAACCATCTCGGGCAAGGCGCGTCCCTTCGCACAGAGAGCACCGCCGGTTGGGTGGTCGCGAAGGGGCTCGACGGATAGGACACGCTTGCCATCCACGACCGTCTCCGACCCGCATCGTGAACGACAGAGGGTGCAGTATCCTTTCAGCCGTTGCTCTGTCATGATGCACCTCTCGCCGTAGACGCTTTACTGTAGCGCGCTACCATAATGCACCTACAGGCTGGACTTGTCAACCGCAAGGCAATATCATGATGAGAGTGGTCAGAAACCAGGCGATCAATGCGATGCAAGAGAACCTTCGTGAGCGTATCCTGAAGCAGCTGAGGTCGGAGATCATTTCGGGAGAAAGCCCTCCTGGCACCCTTTACTCCGTTCCTGCACTGTCGGCCGAGCTTAGCGTTTCGACGACGCCGGTGCGTGAGGCGTTGCTTGAATTGGCAAATACCGGCTTGGTAGAGCCAGTCCGAAACAGAGGGTTTCGGGTATCACGACCTACCAAGAAACAGCTACATGATCTCTTCGATATGCGCGACCTATTGGAGCTTCAAGCTGCCAAGCTGATGATGGATAAGGCGTCGTGTGATACGGAAATGCTCAGGGAATATGCTCGAGAGATCGAGCGAGCCGTGAACGATGATGATGTACGTGCTTACCTCATCGCCGACCGTTCCTTTCACGATGCAATGTTTTCAGCCTCCGGCAACGAATTGTTAGCACAGACGGCACTAGCTTTTCGGGACAGGATGCGCCTCTTCGGGATTCGATCGGGTGCCGGGATAGATCGGCAACGTGAGTCCGTCGAGGAACATTACCGCATTATTGACCTCATTGAGGCTGGCGAGAAAGATGAGCTGCTCAGGCTCTTGCATT
This sequence comes from Halomonas sp. MCCC 1A11062, assembly GCF_021404355.1. Classification (NCBI taxonomy): domain Bacteria; kingdom Pseudomonadati; phylum Pseudomonadota; class Gammaproteobacteria; order Oceanospirillales; family Halomonadaceae; genus Halomonas; species Halomonas sp. MCCC 1A11062. The sequence continues at coordinate 26,385 of NZ_JABFTW010000005.1, read as the reverse complement.
ATCACATTCGTAGCTGGGAACCGATTTTCGCCGCAGCCCTAGAACAAGACGCCCTTCGTCATCGAAAGAAAAGAACCTTGGAGAGCTAGTCATGTCTTGGAAAGTGAATGAACGGGGATTGGTCCTCATAGGCTGCGGGCGTATGGGCGGGGCCTTACTAGACGGCTGGCTTGCCAGTGGGATTAATCCTTCAGCCGTTCATGTAGTGGATCCGTTTCCACGCGCGGAGCTCAGAGAGCTTGGCGTGAATGTGGGAGGAATATTACCGCACGCACCTGCAGTCGTCGTTATCGCAGTTAAGCCACAGTCTTTGGATACTATCGCAGAAAACTTACCCTCAATAGGTGAGGACACCCTCGTTCTGTCGGTAGTTGCAGGTATCACCCTTTCATCGTGGGAAGCACTTTTCCCCCACTCCCCTATTGTCCGGGCAATGCCGAATACACCGGCAATGATTCGCCAGGGCATAACGGCTATCATCGGAAACGACAAAGCTGAACGGAAAGATGTCGCTCTTGCCTTGGAGGTCATGGAGGCTGTGGGTGATGTGGTGGAGCTTAACGAAGAAACTCAAATCGACGCTGTCACCGCACTTTCTGGCTCAGGACCCGCCTATGTATTTTACATGATCGAATCCATGGCAGCAGCAGGTCAGGCGGAAGGGTTGCCTTTAGAAATAGCACTGGACCTTGCAAAGAAGACCATTGCAGGTTCTGGAATGCTCGCCATAGAAGCCAACGAATCTCTAAGTGACTTGCGCCAAAGCGTAACATCCCCAAATGGTACGACAGCAGCAGGTCTTGACCAACTGATGTCACCCGAGCAAGGGCTGCCGTCCTTAATATTGAGAACCATTTCCGCGGCTGCCAAGCGTAGCCGTGAGTTGGCGCGCGGACAATAATAAGAATCTTCTGGAGATTTAGGTTGAGGGATTGTGCTTTTTAATAGAAAACTAGCTTCTTCACCTTGTCCTTCCCCCCGGAACTCGGTCCACAGCCAATGTAGGTTTTCCGCCACGTTTAGCCTCATAGCAGGAGATCTCGCAATGATGCGTAACCGACATACCGAAGATCATCAGTAACCCCAGGCCAACGAGCGCGGCATCTCGATCGCCGAACTGGCTCAGCAGAACGGCGTGACCTAGCAGACCATCTACCGCTGGAAGGCCAAGTACCGCGATATGGAGGTCCACATATCGAACCCAAACGCGACATTGCTCCACGAGTGGGAGCAACCTGTGCATCATAGTAGCTGGTAATAAAGCCATTCCCTTAAGTCTAACCCTAACGACTTTGCTTGCCTGCATACGCACCGGGAGAACGGCCCTCGTGCCGGACAAATGCCATCCCGAAGGCGCTGGCGGATCCATAACCGACCCGCAGGGCGATCTCCATATTGGTAAGTTTACCCTGCCTTAGCAGGGTCTTGGCGATGGCCATGCGCCAGTCCGTCACGTATTCCATCGGCGCACGTCCGATTTCCTTTCGAAACTTCTCGAAGAAGCCGGAGCGGGACATGCCCGCGTCCTTCGCCAACCCAGCGACGGAAATTTCGCCACCCGCATCCGAGTGGATGCGCTGCAAGGCGGCGGCCAGTCGCGGGTCTGACAGCCCGCGCAGTAGCCCCGCTGGCATGTCCACGGCAGCCCCGGAGCGGAGCGCCTCGATAAGTAGCACCTCCAGAAGCCGCTCGAGGATCAGCTTACGCCCCGGCCGGTCGGCGCGGGTCTCCTCGTGGATCACCGGCACCAGAGCCATCAGGCGGGCGTGGCCGGAGACATGGATCATCTCGGGCAGCAGTGACACTAGCAGGGCACTTGCGGGTGCTTCGAAGCGGCAGTGCCCTACCAGCGCGCGCATCCCCACGGGGGCGTCAGCGGGGCCGAGACGAACCCGCCCGGGGCCGATTTCAAGCGGCCGGCCCGGCCCCTTCGGTTCCGGAGGCACCTCACTGGTCATGCGAAAACCATGCAGATCGGGGATCAGGATGAAGTCTCCGGCCGACAGCGTGACCGGCGCCTGACCGGTTACCTCAACCCGACAGCCCCCCTCGACGATCGCGCAGTAGAAGGGGCTGGCCATGTCATGCCGCTCGACCTGCCACTGGCCTCCCGCCTCAACCATCTTCGAGATGGACACCGCCGGTTTGAGCAGCGTGACGACGCTGGACAGGGGGTCTTCGATACTATCGAGCATACTTTTGGACTCTTGATGAATAATTATGGACATTCGTTTATAGAATGTACATACGCTGCTGTCTATCCTCTCTTGCACATCAGACGAGGAGACCAGATATGCCCCGTATACTCATCACCGGCACCTCTTCGGGCTTCGGACAGTCCATCGTCGCGCAATTCCTTGACCAGGAATGGGAGGTCATCGCCACGATGCGAAATCCTTCTATCGAGGGCCTGCCCGTTTCGGACAACCTGCGGCTGCTGACCCTCGATGTAACCGACGCGGAGAGCATCGCCGCTGCCATTGCTGAAGCGGGCCCGCTCGACGCTTTGGTGAACAATGCTGGCGTCGGCATGCTCAACGTGCTGGAAGGCGCCGAGATTGCCCATGCTCGCGAACTCTTCGAGACTAACGTGTTGGGTACCATGGCCATGACTCGCGCCGTGATGCCTGGAATGCGCAACCGCCGAGGCGGCGTGATCGTTAACATCAGTTCCAGCGTGACCCTGCGCCCGTTGCCTGCCCTGTCGATCTATAGCGCTAGCAAGGCAGCGGTAAATGCCTTCACCGAGAGCTTCGCGCTGGAGGCCGCGGAATTCGGCGTGCGCGTACGGCTCGTCTTGCCCGGCAGCGCGCCCGAGACCTCCTTCGGACGCAATGCCGTGGCCCGTATGGGCATGGACGTGCCAGAAGCCTATGGTCACTTCGTGCAGGCCTATTTCCAGCGCCTCCAGTCCGCTACCGAGCAGACACAGGCCCGCGATGTCGCGCAGGCAGTCTGGCGTGCCGTCACGGATGAGTCCGTCCCGATGAAGATACCCGCCGGCGCCGATGCCGAAACATGGTTCCGCGAAGAAGGCCTCACCGCCGCCTGACCTATGAGGCACGGCAGAGGCATCGCACCCGGACCTTCCAATGAGGCGAACAGATGAACCGACTGATCAACCTGTCCCGTGCCTTGCCGACGCCGGAACCCACTCTGACCGTAGCCTACACGCCGATCCGCCTGGAGATGCCTGGCCGCCAAGCACTGGAGCTGCGTCTCACCGCACCCACCATCGGGGACGCCTTGCCGATCGTGATCCTGTCGCACGGTTTCGGTCCGTCGAACTATATCCCCTCGAAGGATGGCTACGCCCCGCTCGCCCAGTTCTGGGCCGAGCGGGGGATCGCCGTCATTCAGCCAACCCACGCCAGTTCACGGGTCGGTGGGCTTGACCCCGACTACCCTGAAGGCCCCTTCTTCTGGCGCGAGCGCGTGGTCGAGATGCGTGCAATCCTCGACCAGTTATCCGAGATCGAGCGGCAGGCTCCTGCCATCACAGGACGGCTGGACCACGACCGGATCGCCGTGGCGGGCCACTCCTTCGGTGGCCAAACCTGCAGCCTGCTGCTTGGCGGGCGTTTACAGGGGGAAGATTTCTCCGATCCACGCGTCCGCGCTGGCATCCTGCTGGCATCCCCGGGGCGCGGTGGCGTCGATCTGACGCCCGAGCATGCCAAGCGCTTCCCCTTCTTTGATGTGGATTTCAGCACCATCGAATTGCCGACGCTTGTGGTCTGCGGCGCGCAGGATAATCCGCATTTCACGCGGCGTGGCCCCGAGTGGCACGCGGATGTCTTCCATGACGCGCCGGGGGCCGATACGCTGCTGACGATCAGTGGCGTGGGCCATGGGCTCGGCGGAATCGCGGGGCTCGACGCGAGAGAGACCGAGGTAGAAGATCCCGAGGCGCTGGAGGCGACCCGGCGTTTGATACTGGCCTGGCTGAGGAGCAAGTTCTCCAACGAGCAAGACGCCTGGACACAGAGCCAGGCCGCGCTCCGAGATAGCGTGGCCGCCATCGCGAAGATCACTATGAAAGAAAGCTGAGACGAGGTCTCATGTCAGCTCGCCGTCATATTTTGGCAGTGGCTTTAACCCGCTCATCGAAAATTCGCCGGTGCGGCTTCGAACGGCCGGTGGCTCGCTGCTTACCGTGCTAGCCCACAACTTTAGTCAGTTCCGTACATGGGTGAAACTCGGCCTGACGCCAGTCACACAGCTTCAGCTTTTTTCTTTTGAGCCTGACCTTGACGCACCTCGACCACAAGAGGCGATTGACGTGATCCTCAATGCTGCAGAAGCAGTCAAAGACTGCAAAACAAAAAATGGCCGAGAGATATAGGCCTGTATGCCCAGCTCCCGACCATGAAAGCTCGTGGTTATGCCGAGCCTTAAGGATACTCGATAATAAATTCTTCTTTGGGTACGCGTACTTTTTTCATCGGCGCTAGCCAATCCCGCTCTTTATCCGAATAGCCGATATACATAAGGGAAACGCTGCGTAAACCTTGCTCTCGCAAATTCAAAACTTCATCGATCACCGCATTGTCAAACCCTTCTGCGGGAGTAGCATCAATTCGAAGTTCGGCTGCCTGTACTAGTGCCATACCGAGTGCGATATAAGTCTGGCGCGCAGCGTGCGAAAAATTTTCTTCCGGCGGTTGATTTGTATAGACCGTCTTGAGCTGATCTGTGTAGCTTCCAAAGCGTCCCCGGGGCAGGCCACGCTCGTCGGTCATCCTATCGTATACACGGTCTATTCTTTCGACGGTATAGCGATCCCAGGCAGCAAATACTAATACATGGGAGCACTCCCGCATGCAGTCTGGATTAAGCGAGCCGGGTATCATCCTATCTCGAAGCTCGCTGTCTTCGATCAATACGATCCGAAAAGGTTGAAGCCCCGAGGATGTAGGCGCCAACCGTGCCGCCTCCACTATTCTGCCGATATCTTCATTGCTGACTTTTCTCGTAGGATCGTACGCTTTAGCAGCATAACGCCATTGCAAATCATCCAATAATGACATAACAAATTCCATTGGTTTAATTAAGGGTGCTTTCTCAAGCCTGACTGACCAGATCCACTCATACAATGCTGCATTGTATAATTAACCCACCTTGAGCACTTTAGCTCCCGCACTAATGAGCTCGTTCAGGAACCAGTCTGCATCGATAAGATGTTCTGGAAAGTAGAGACCTGGCGAAACGGGTGGCTGGCCTTCCAGTCCGAGAACCGTCGAAAGCGTGAGTACAACACTGACGCCCGTCAGTGTTGCTTGGCCCCTCGTAAACTCAAGGCACGCGCGACGCGTTTGAGGTTTGCCGCCAACCTCGCCCTCAATTTCCACGACGAGTTCAGTCGCTATGCTGCCTCCTCGCAGCCGGCTCGAAGAGACGCTGCTGGCAATATCGAAGCGAACGTCGTCCGCACCGGTCATGGCGTGGAGACTGACCACATCATAGGGAGCGAAAGCCATTGCCTCGAGATCCCGGCCGTCGACAGCTTTGATCGTTCGCGTTGTTGCGGCGCCGGTTAGCCAGACGCGATGTCCGTTTTTAAATGCAAGGATGCCTATCCCACCTTCACTACCCCGTTGCATGTCGGCTATGGCGGCAGGACCGGTTGCATCCAGGTCGTCCACGATTGCTCCCACCTTCACGGATCGAACTGTATCCAGTGACTTTACGCTGGCCTGCGTTAGGAACACCGCGGTTCCGCCATGCCAATGGCTCGATAGCACGATTGGCGATGCCTGGGGGTGTCGCATGAAATGGGCCATCTCGGCACCCACTTCGGCTAGCCAGTTTCCGATACTCAGGTAAGGCACGCCCTTTTCCTGCGCCAGTGCTAGGCCTTTGAGTCCCTCGTCGGGCACCAGCATCACGACAGCGGCCAGGGGAACGTCTCTCGAAAGACCGAGGCCCGGCTTGTCGACATCGACTTCAATCGCCTCGGCGGAGCCTAGCTCGCGTGCGACAGCCTGGGCCTTTTCCAGATTGCGGCCTCCGATCAGGATTGGGATGCCCGCCTGCCGTTCGCGGAATAGCTTTACCGTGCGCGACCCGACGACGCCCGAGCCGCCGACGAACAGTACTTTTTCTGTCATCTCTTCCATCATCTTCACCGTTCTATAAAAGTGGTTTGGTTGGATGCTCTGCATATCAGGCCTTCGCAATTACAGAGGGCACGCCAGTTATCGGTGGCCGCTCTTAAAGGCTCAATGGGGTGCGTAGTGTCGCTCAAGCCAGGCAATGACCAGCCGGTTCAACTCTTCTGGCTTTTCCTCTGGTGTCCAATGCCAGGTGTCGGCAAGGACATGCGTTTCGAGATCCGGCACATGGGCCTCCATCCCATCCATCATGCTCGGCCTGAGCACCACATCGTTGGCTGCCGCTACCATCAGCGACGGCACACGAACGGTTTGATCGATATCAAGCCCCGCCTCCCAGTTGCGTGCGATGTTGCGGTACCAGTTGATGGCGGGAGTGAAACCGGTGCGCTCGAAATGCCTGACGTAGTAGTCCAATTCGGTTGAGGTCAGGACGTCGTTCCCAGGGAGTTCCGCCGGTGCGGGCTGGCCGTAATACTCCATATTCAGGATTGCCTCAGGCAGGCTATCCCAGCCTTCCGGCGTGCCGAGGTCCTTACGCATCGCGCCTCTCAAGGTGCCCCGTATGTCCTGGTTCATGATGTCATCGGCCGTTTGCCCATCCTGGAACATCAGCACGTACATCTGAGGGCTGTAGACCTCCTGCATTTGGGCGATGGGATCGATGTGCGGATCTGCCATGAAGTCATGCCCCTCCGGCAATGCGGCATTGACGAGATCCGGGTGGAGCCAAAGCATCCAGTGAGGGATGTGCGGTGTATTGAGCGAGATCACCCCGGCAATGCGCTCTTCATGGAAAAGCGCCATCTGCCATGCGAGAAGGCCGCCCCAGTCATGGCCCATGACGATTGCATTCTCCACATCGAGCGCATCCATCAAGCCGGCAACATCTCCCGTCAGCTGGGCGATGTCGTAGTCTTCGACTGCAGTGGGGGTGTCACTAAGACCGTAGCCTCGCAGGTCGGGTACGATCACGCGGTAGCCCGCGTCCACCAGTGCGGGGATCTGGTGGCGCCAGGTGAATGCCAATCCGGGAAAGCCGTGAAGCAGAACAATGGCCGGTCCGGCCCCAGCTTCATACACTGCCAGGTTGATTCCATTGGTTTCGACCATGCGGGCCGGCGGCATGACCGTGGGTTCAGCGGCCCACGAAAGAGAAGGCATGCCCGCAGAAAGCATGGCGGCGGCCAAGCCTGTGAGAACAGCTCTACGCGAAAGGTTGATCATGATCTTTTCCTGAGACGACTTCAGTGGTTGGAGAGTTTGATGAGCATCTTCCCGGTATTCTTTCCGGAGAAGAGGTCGAGGAAGGCGGTGGGCGTATTCTCGAGGCCATGGACGACCGTCTCCTGCCATTTCATCTTGCCTTCCCGGATCCATTGCCCGACCTCGCGCTGGAATTCCTCCCAGATGTCGAGATAGTTGGTGCTGATCATGCCCTCGAGTCGGATGCTTTTCTCGTTGACCGAATACAGGTTGCGGATACCGGTGGGTGCACCGTTGTACTGCTCGATCATTCCGCAGAGGGGAAAACGAGCGAAATCGTTGGCCACGGCCAGTGCCGCCTCTAGATGGGCCCCGCCAACATTGTCGAAATAGATATCGACACCGTCGGGGGCCGCTGCGCGTAGGGCCTCAGTCAGATCTGGCACTTCCTTGTAGTTGATCGTGGCATCGACACCGGCCTCTTCGCGCAACCAGCGGAGTTTTTCTTCCGAGCCGGCCGAACCGATCACCCGACATCCCTTAATCTTGGCTATTTGTGCAACCACGGATCCCACCGCTCCCGCTGCTGCCGAGACGAATACCGTCTCTCCTGGCTTGGGATTGCCGATGCGTAGAAGGCCGGCATAGGCGGCCAGACCGGGGAAGCCGAGCGGCCCTAGATAGGCCTGCACCGGTATGTCCGTATCGATACGCGTGGCCGAATCTGCTGCGATCAGTGCAAGATCGCGCCATCCGGCGAAATGGCTAACTGTGTCGCCGGGCGAGAAATGACTGTCACCGCTTTCGACGACGACCCCGATCGCGGCCCCATCCAGGGGCTGGTTCAATTCAAAGGCCGGAATGTAGGTCTTCCGGTCGTTCATGCGTCCACGCATGTAGGGGTCGACCGACAGCCACTCGTTGCGCACGAGCAGTTGGCCGCTAGCGGGCGCATCGAGAGCGCTCTCGACAAGTTGGAAATCATCGGCTTGGGGCAGCCCGTCTGGGCGGTCGACAAGGTGAAACCGGCGGGAGAGAATGGTCATGGAACCTCCGTGGTTGGGCGGGTCGCCCAGGCAAGGAATGCTACCAAAAGTAAGGTACCACTAGTAACTTACTTTTAGTAGTATATGAGGGAGGCTCAAGCTGTCAAGCAGAGGGGTGGCAATTGGCGAAAAAACTTCCGAGAGCAGCCAGAAGGGCTCAGCTCCTTGAAACCGCTCGCACGATAGTGCGCGAGGAAGGGACGGATGCACTGACGCTTGGCGCGCTTGCTGAGCGTGCCGGAGTGAGCAAGCCGATTACCTACAGCCATTTTGAGAGTCGATCTGGGCTGATGATCGCGCTGTATAAGGAGATCATGGATCAGCAGGTAGCAGCGCTGGTAACCGCGCTGGAGCGTACTTCCGCTCGCTTGGAAGATGTCGCGCAGGTTCTAGCCGATGCCTACATGGAGTGCACCACCGCTGTGGGCCCGGAATGGCATGCCATTGCCGCTGCACTCAAGGGCGATGGGCAGATGGATGCCTACCAGCAGGAGATGCTTCGAGACCATATCGCTTTCTATGCAGATGTGCTGACACCGTTGTCTCGCCTTTCGCCCGAGGCTGTCCACCGTCGCTGCGTTGGCCTGATCGGGGCCGCTGAAGCATTGTCTGACGAGATGGTCCGTGGTGGCTGCACGAAAGAGCAGGCGGCGAACGATCTCGCCGCGCTGATCATAAGCTGGTTTTGAGCATCAGCTATCTTTTCTAAGGCGTTTGGCCCGCTGATGGTGAGTCAGCGGCGCCAGCCTTATCGTCCTAAACTCTCAATGCGACACTACCAGGGCTGCCACCTGTACAGGTGGCAACAGCGCCAGCGAGGCCTTCATTTCGCGCACTTCCTCGCCGGGCGGCCGGCCAAAGAAGCGTTTGAACTCGCGGCTGAACTGCGAAGCACTCTCGTAGCCCACCCTGGCGGCTGCCGCCGCTGCAGGCAGACCGTCACGAATCATCATCATGCGTGCCTGATGCAGCCGCGTCGACTTGATGTACTGCAGGGGCGAAGTTTGCGTCACTGCCTTGAAGTGCACGTGAAAGGCCGCCGTGCTCATGCCGACATCGCTGGCCAGGCCCCCTACCTCCAGGGGCTCGGCGTACTCCGCGTGAATACGGTGCAGCGCCTTGGCGATCCTGCCGAACTGGCCCTGCTGGGCCAGCGCCGCTCGCACGCTCCCACCCTGCTCGCCGGCCAGTATCCGATAGTAGATCTCCCGCACGATATCGGGCGCCAGCACTTGCGCCTCAAGAGGTGAAGCCAGCGCCTCGAGCAGCCTGAGCGTGGCATCTGACATTGGCGCATCGAGCGGCGTGGAGAGCATGCCTCGTGGTGTCGACTTCGCACGTGCATCCGCCTGGTCAAGCATGAAGACCAGCTCCGCCACCACGGTCATATCCAGCCGAATCGAAATGGCCAGCAGCGGCTCCTCGGGGCTGGCCTCGGTTTCCGCGGCAAAAGGCAGCGGTACCGACAGTACGAGGTAATGCAGGGCATCGTAGAGATACACTTCCTCGCCCAGGTAGCCTCGTTTGCGCCCCTGGCACACGATCACGATGCTCGGCTCGTACATCACCGGGGCGAGCTTCAGCGGACGGTCCGAGCGCATGAAGCGCACCTCGTTCAGCAGCGACTGGGTAAACCCCTCATGCGGCGCTAGCCGATAGAGCTGCTCAATCATTTGTTCCTGAACGGTGGGTTTTGTCCTTGTCGCCATTTCGAACCCTCCATCGCCTCGCCGGCAAAATTCATGTTTAGGCAACAAGATTCGCCCCATTCGATCACCAAAACAACTCATCAATAGAAATAGGCAATGATTTCAGAGGAATGACGCTGTCGGCATTGCCCGTATGATCAAGATGGAGAGATCCAAGAGGTCCCTGCGTTCCTAGGTATTTGAAACTAACCGAACTTCTTGAATAGCTAAGCCAAAACTGGGCTGTCTGGATGAACGAAGAATCTTCATTGGCAGCCGCCTGAGGATCTCTTGCAGCTCGAGTGGGTAAGACCCGTATCGGAGCGCGCTTTAGCCACCGTGCGACTGGCAGAGCAGACTACGCACCAAGCCAACGCGTGAGACAAGCCCCGCGCGCATTCCTACCAAACCATAGGAACAGGCAATAACGAAATAGTATCCGGCCTTAGCGCTACCCCCCCCTCCTATTTACCATGGTCTCAGTGGCGACGTGCTTTCCATGCGGTAAGTATATCGCAGCCGAAACCATAGCCGCCTACTGCCAGATCGCGGTCTCAAGCCTGACGTCATCGTACAGCCGGCAGATATGGGCACCAGTCTCCTCGTCGTCCGGCTCACCGCCAGCGCCTGGTCGCACTCCCAATCACTTGGAAAGGAAACATACCATGAAAACAGTGCTTATCTCCGGTGCCGGCTCTGGCATGGGCCTCATGACCGCCCAGACCCTCATCCGGGAAGGATATGCCGTTTACGCGGGCGTTCGCGATCCGCTCACTCGAAGCGCGACTCGACGCGAAGCCCTTGAATCCTACGCACGAGATCATGCCGGCTCTGTGCATGTCGTTGACATGGACATTCATAGCGAAGAGTCCTGCGAGGCCGCCGTCGGTCGTGTTATCGACGATCACGGGCACCTCGATGTCGTGATCCACAATGCGGCCCACCTGTTTATCGGGATGTCCGAAGCTTTCACTCCTGAGCAGCTGGCGGATAGCTTCAACACCAATGCTATCGGCGCACACCGGCTGAACCGAGCTGCGCTGCCTTATATGCGACAGCGAGGCGAGGGAGTACTGGTCTATGTCGGGAGCGCGATCACGCGGATCGTAGCGCCGTTCATGATGCCGTATGTGGCTGGAAAATACGCGCTGGATGCGATCGCCGAATCCACCGCTTACGAGGTCCACACGCACGGAATTGAAACGGTCATCGTCATGCCCGGCATTTTCCTTGACGGGACCTCTCACTTTGCGACAGCGGTATATCCGGCCGATGAGCAGGTGGCTTCGAACTATGAGAGTGCCCGTTCAGAGTTCGAACGTTACGAACCGGGTCTCAGGCAGATGTTTCGAAACGACGGCGCCGCACCGGTCCAGAGCGTGGGCGATGAAATCGCCCGTGTGCTGAGACTGCCCCGAGGAGGAAAGCCGATGCGCACAAGCGTGGACTATTCCGACTACGGAGCTAACGCAGTCAATGCCGTCGCTGACGCGCAGACCCGGCGTGTCTTCGAAATCATGGGGTTCGACCGCCTGCTCAGCGTGTCCACGCTTGATGAGTAGGTAATCGGTGAAAAGTAGATCGAAGTGACGCGACGAACCTCCACTGAATTGCATAGGCGAACCACAAGCAGCGCAGCGGAGGCCCGGCCAGGCTACTAATCGGCAAGAGCCTCAAGTTGAGACTACTCAGTGCCATTGTATACGTGAATTCCGAACCGTCACTTCTTTATTCTTCAGCAGAAAGCCAGCGTACGATCTCGCCGCACTGATCGTAAGCTGGTTTTTACGTTTCTGAGACATTTTGCCCGCTGAGGGCGCATAGATCGGCGTTGAGAGCATGCCTCGCGGCGTCGAATTCGAATGTGAGTCAGTCTGATCCAGCATGAAGACCAGCCCGCCACCAAGGTAGAAAACTTAGCCAAGTGGTATCCCTCACTATCGCTTCGATAAACATTTAGGCAAACTTTTGGGCAAAACACCCCGTAAAAACTCTTCCTCTATAGGATCAGGCAATACCGCAATAGGAATGACTCTGTCGGCTTTTACTGTACCCCCGTAGGCTTACTACAACGACGCTCTTACTCGCATGTCGATCATCCGAATCCCGTTAGAGAGTCGTCACAAGCCACCCATACGGAGTCACCTCTATATGAGCAAAGTCATTCTTCTCACCGGCGCCAGCAGCGGCATTGGCGAAGCCACTGCCCGGTTGTTGGCCAAACAAGGCCATCATCTGGTCATTGGCGCACGCCGCACCGAGCGACTGGAAGCGTTAGCCCAGGCCATTCGTTCCGAAGGCGGCAGCGTCGAGTATCGAGCGTTGGATGTTACTCAACGCGAAGACGTACAGGCCTTCGCCGATGCCGCGCTGAAGCTCCATGGTCGCATCGATGTGATCATCAACAACGCCGGCGTCATGCCGCTCTCGCCCCTGGCCTCGCTCAAGGTCGAGGAGTGGGACCGCATGATCGACGTCAACATCCGCGGCGTGCTGCACGGTATCGCTGCCGTGCTGCCCACCATGCAGACCCAGAGCAGCGGACAGGTGATCAACATCTCCTCCATCGGCGGCCTCTTCGTGGTGCCCACCGGCGCTGTCTACTGCGCCACCAAGTTCGCCGTACGGGCCATTTCCGACGGGCTGCGCCAGGAGCACGACAACCTGCGCGTCACCTGCGTCTATCCCGGCGTGGTCGAGTCTGAATTGGCCGACACCATCACCGATGCCGGCGCCGCCGAAGCGATGAAGAGTTTCCGCCAGATTGCCCTCAAGCCCGAGGCCATCGCCGCGGCCATCGCTCACGTCATCGCCCAGCCCGATGGGGTGGACACCAGCGATATCGTGGTTCGTCCCACCGCAAGCCCGGTATGAGCCAAGCCGCTTCGAACATCGATGGGCAACAAGCCCTAGCCAAAACTTTTATTTAAAGGAAAGACACCATGAAACATAACGCAATTTCGACAGCAGTCATGACCGTCATGCTGGCCCTGGGAATGGTCGGGAACGCTTCTGCCATGCCGAGCTATGGTCCCTTCAACCTGGTGGAAGGCAACACATCATCCAAGTTGCTGTCTGGCGTCGATCATTATCGACTTCAGGTGAACGGTACCTCCAATGTCACCATCCAAAGCCACGGCATGAATACCGGTGGCGGTAACCATAGCGGGATGACGGCTGTGCTGCGAGACGGCAACGGTAACGTCGTTACCCAGACCGGGAGTAATAGTGGCGACTTCATCATCAGCCAGCAGCTGAGCCCGGGTAACTATACGCTGGAAGTGCATGCGAACATGCTCAGAGGTGGCACTGACTCCACCAACTTTTATCACCTGACAACAGTAATGGAATGACCTTCGGTGCAGTTGACCATCGCCAGCCTTAGGGCTGGCGATGCTGTTTCAATTCGGCTCAAGGCAGCCCCTGAATCCCTCGCACCTTTATGCCGAACGCTCTCCCGGCGGCGAAAAGCCAGACCGAGCGGCACCTTCCTCACTCACACCCAAGCCCTGGTTGAGCTGACCGAACGGCACATGCACCGACGGCAGAATATCGCTGGTGGCCGAGAGGTGGGATGCCTGGTCGTCGAAGAAAATATGCGGCTTGATGATGCCAAGAACATGCTCCTTGGCAATGCCGCCGAGGAAATAGGCCTCGTTGACCGTCACGCCCCAGCTACGCATGGTGTGGATGACCCGCTCATGGGCCGGCGCGTTGCGGGCGGTGACAATGGAGACCCTGACCTTGGGACGATACGCTCCCTGCGTCTCCTCCTCGCGCTGCTTTTCCAGCATCTGGATATGCGCCAGCTTGCGCAGAAAAACGGCCAACAAGCCCGCTGCGGGCGGTACCTGGGCATTGGCCCGTTCATACGCGTGAAAGGCTTCGATTCCTTGCTTCTGATAGATGGTTTCGGACTCGTCGGTGACCAGCACGCCATCGAAGTCGAAGGCAATGCGCAGCTCCTCCTCGTCGGTCAGATCGAGATCGCCCGATGACAGCACCTGCCCCGCCGGGTGCCCGGCCAGGATCGCCTGGTCAACGTCCTGGCGATTGGCGGACAGAAAAAGGCTGATGTTCAACGCCGGAATGAAGCGATGGGGGTAACGCCCCTGAAGAAATATGGCCCGCGTAATGCCCAGCTCATGATGCTCGATCGACTTCATGACCCGCAGTCCGGTTTCCGGATCGTTGCGCGAGAGCAGTACCACTTCGATGGGCGGGTTGTCCGGGCTCAGCTCGTTCAATGACAGCAGACGCTTGATGAACGGGAAGGCAACGCCGGTACTTAACGGCTTGTTCTCGTTGTCGCGCTGATAGATGCGATAGGACGCCTCGCCCTGCTCGCGAAAGACCCGATCGGATTCCTCCAGATCGAACAAGGCGCTGGATGCCAGTCCAATTACCAAGCGTTCACTGAGATCGTAGGCCATGGTCGTCGCTTGCTGCCGATCAAGGGTGGATTCCATTGACCATGCCCCAGGGAAGAGAATCGATCAAGCTTCGTCACGGCCCCCGGGGGTAAGCCTGGATCGTTCGTCTTAGCGCATGGGCCGAGAAGGCTCCGGTCGTGTGACCAGCCAAACCGCCACCACAACCAGCATCGCCACTATAGCCCAGCGCAGCCAACCCTCACCCAGGTGCAGCAGAATCATCACCATGCTGGCGAAGATCATTCCCACGGCGACAAACTTGGCGCGCCGGGGGATCGCCTTCTCCTTCTCCCAGTTCTCGAGCAGTGGCCCGACATAGCGCCGCGAGCGAATCCAGGCCTCGAAGCGCGGTGAGCCGCGAGATGCACAATAGACCGCCGCCAGCATGAACTCCGTGGTCGGCAATAGCGGGAGAAACAGGCCGAGAAAACCCACCGCAAAGCTCAATGCCGCCAATGCCACCCATAACAATCGCACCATTACCATCGCCTCGTTAACGTACGGTTCATTCAATGCCATGAGAGTTAACGTTCCAAACGGGGGAATTCATCATATTCGTCAGTTATTGAGAATCATTACTACTAGTGATAGTATTCCCACCTCACCATGGGAGTCATCCACTATGGCTGGACGCACGAGCTACCGCCTTTTCGATATCACCCTGGCACGCCGTACCCAGGTCAGCCCATCGCTAGTCAGGTTCACCTTCACCGGGCCCCAGGTTGGCCGGATGGCCACCCACGCACCGGACCAACGCATCAAACTGTTCTTTCCCAAGGACGCCAACGGCCTAGACGCGCTGTTCGAGATCGCCAAGCTGGAAGAGCACGACTGGTTCGGCGCCTATCGTGCCCTGCCAGACGCCGAGCGCCCCCCCATGCGCACCTACACCATTCGTGCACTGCGCCCGGCACGCGGCGAAGTCGATGTGGAGTTCGTGCTGCACGGCGACAACGGCCCCGCCTCACGCTGGGCGATGCGCGCCCGTCCCGGCGACCGCCTGGCGATGACCGCTCCGCTGGCCAGTGCCGGGGGCGAAAAGCTCGGCTATGAGTGGAAGCCACCGCGGGGCGTACGGCGCATCCTAATTATCGCCGACGAGACCGCCCTGCCGGCGGCCGCCGGCATCTTCGAAACACTCGACGACCTGCCCCTCGCCCCACGGGTAGAGGCCATGCTCGAAGTACCGCGTAGGGACGATATCCAGCCCCTCTCTGCCCCCGCCAAGCTGCGCTGGTTACCCCGCGATAGCGAGCCGGGTTGCCACCACGGCGATCTGCTGAGGCGAGCGGTGCGCGACATCGACCTGCATCAGGAGATCCGCGCCCTAGGCGGACAACCGCATAGTGGCGCCAGCGAGGGGCTGGATGAAGACAACGCCGTCCTCTGGGAGCCCGCGAGTCTCGACGACAATGCCCCCTTCTATGCCTGGATTGCGGCAGAAACCAAGGTCACCCGGGATATTCGCCGCTATCTGGTCAATGAGTGCGGCCTGCCCAAGCAGTGCGTCACCAGCATGGGCTATTGGCGCCTGGGCAAGGCGGACGAATGAACCTCGCGCGGAAGCTTAAGTGACGACATCACCCGCCAATCACTGGCGAGACACCCCCGATCGCTATGGCCTCGTCAGCCGTCTCCTCCACTGGCTGACGGCAGCGCAAGTGATACTGTTATTCGGCGTTTTGTTGGCCTGGAAGGGATTCGGTGAGAACGCCGTCACTCTGGTATTGGCGAGGATCGGCCCCCACGGCTCGTTGGGCGCCATGCTGCTGGTGACAACGCTGCTGCGCGCCATGTGGGCCTATCGCCAGCGCCATCACCGACCGCCCCGCCCACCAGGCTTGGGGGGATTGCTGGCGCGCTGCATGCACCTGGCCTTCTATGCGCTGTTGATTCTGATACCGGCGCTGGCCATCCTGCGCCAGTATGGCCGGGGCGGCCACCTGATCTTCTATGGCATTGAACTGCTGCCGGAAGCGGAGCGCGAGATTGCCTGGATGATGGCGCCTGCCGACCTGCTGCACAGCACCCTGGCCTGGCTGCTACTGGCACTGATTGCCGGCCATGTGGCGATGGCGCTGGCCCATCGCCTGTGGCTCAAGGATGGCATCCTGGCGCGCATGCTGGGCTCACCCCAAACCACACGGGACAGCTAGCCAAGCTCGCGCCTAACCTGCACCGAAAGCCCCCGCCACCCGTTCGATATCGCCAGCGTCGAGCACGCCCGCCTGCCAGCGCAACGACAGCCAGGCGAGCAGATAGTCGTAGCGGGCGCGGACCAGGTCGCGCTGGGCTTCGACGTGCTGCTGTTCGGCGTTGAGGGCATCGAGGTTGGTGCGCTCGCCGCCGAGGATGCTGCGCCGGGTGGCATCGAGCCGCGCTTCGGCGGCGACCACGGCGTCGCGGTAGGCCTCGATGCGCCGCTGGCTGCTCAGGGTCATGCGGTACTGGCGCTCGACGTCGTTGAGCAGTTCGGCCATGGCGCCGTCAAGCTCGAAACGAGCCTGCTCCAGGGTGTCGCTGGCCTGACGGCTGGCGGCGCGCACGCGCCCTCCAGCGAATAGCGGCACCTGAACTTCCACGCCGATGCTGTCGGTGTCGTAGCGCTGTCCCACCTGATTCTCGGCGTTGGAGTCGGTGATCTGGCTGCGCGCCACCAGCCGCACGCTGGGCAAATGTCCGGCGCGCTGCTGGTTTCGCTGCTGCCGGGTGGCTTCGAGCAGGCTGCGCTGGGCGGCAAGCTCAGGGTTATGGGCCACGGCCAGCTCGCGCCACTCTTCAAGCGGCAGGAAGTCGGGCTCTTGCATATGCGCGGCATCGCTCAGCGGCACCAGCGCCGCGGCTGGCAGGTGGCCGATCAATATCGCCAGGGCGTTGCGGGCATCCTGCCAACGGTCCTCGGCCTCGATCAGCTGTGCCGCCAGAAGCCTCCGCTGCGCCTCGATCTCCATCTGGTCGGTGCGAGTGCCCTCGCCGCCTGCCACGAAGCGTCGGCTGCGTTCAGCCTCCTCTTCCAAGGCTCTGCCATGGGCGCGCATCAGCCCCACCTCCTCCTCGGCATAGAGGGCTTCGGTATAAGCCTGCAGCACCCGTACCGCCAGCGCCTGGCGCGCCCGCTCCAGGGTCAGGCCGGCGGCCTCGGCGCGTGCCTTACCCTCGCGGTACTGGGCGAATGCCGCTGCATCGAACAGCGGCTGGGTAAGGGTGAAACCAGAAGAGAAGCTGGTGTATTCCAGGTCCTGCCGGGTCGTACCCAAGGGAGTATCCTGACGAATCTCAGCGTCGTTGCGCATGCGGGTATAGCGGTAGCTCAGATTGGGCATCAGCGCGGCACGCCCCAGCGCCCGCTCATGGCTGCCCGCGGCGCTCTCGCTGCGGGCCGCTTGCCAGGTCGGGTCGTGCTGCAGCGCCAGCTCGTAGGCCTGGAGAAAATCCAGCGCCATGGCGGGCAGGGCCAGCAGTCCGCTCCCGGCCATCAGCAGCCAGGCGGCAAACCCGCGGCTAACCAGCTTATCCATCAGGCATCCCCCCAGGCGGTGCGAGCACGATCCAGCAGCGGCTTGAACAGGTAGTTGAGCAGCGTACGCTCGCCGGTGCGCACGAAGGCTTCCACCGGCATCCCGGCACGCAGCACGTCACTGCCCAGTCCCTCCAGGGCTTGCGCCGCCACTTCTACCTGAACGCGGTAGTAAGGCTCGCCACTGCGCTCATCGACCAAGCGGTCGGCGGAAACCTGGGCCACCTCGCCAGGCACCCTAGGTGTGGTGCTGCGCTCGAAGGCGGTGAAGGCAAGCTCCACCGACAGCCCAGCGTGCACCCGGTCGATATGCTCGACCGGTAATTGGCCCTCCACCAGCAGCGGCTCGTGCTCGGGGACGATCTCCATCAGGCGGCCGCCGGGCGCCACCACGCCGCCTTCGGTGTGCTGGGCCAACCCCACCACGATGCCTGCCGTCGGGGCGCGCAGTTGGGTATGGGCCAGCTCGAACTCCGCCGAGGTCAGGCGGCCGGCCAGCTCACGCATGCGCGAGCGTGCCTGGGTCAAGGCTTCGCGCACGTCGCGCTGATACTCCTCGCGGCGCTGGGTCATGCGCAGGCTGAGTTCGTCGATCTGACGCTCTGTCTGCTCCAGGGTGCCGCGGTCGGCGACCAGCTCTCCCTGCAGTTGGGCGTACTGGCTCTCGATCTCCAGTAGCCGGTTGCGCGGAATGTAGCCCTCTTCCGCCAGGCCGCGCAGGTTATCGCGCTGCTCGCCCAGCAGCGCCAGCCGCAGGCGCTTCTGCGTCAGCGATGCTTCTAGCCCGCTAGCCTGGGCGCGCTGGCCTGCCAGACTAGCGTCCAGCCCCGCCAGCTCCGAGGCGAGCGAGGCCTGACGGCTCTCGAACAGTTGGCGGTGCAGCGCCAGCACGGTCAGCAATTCGGGATCTGCCTGCGCGGTCAGCTCGGCGGGGAATTCGATGCTAACGAGACCGTCACGCTCCGCCTCGAGGCGGGCGATCTCCGCCAGGGTGGCGCTGTATTGGCCGCTCAGTACGTCCACCTCACTGGCATGGCGGGTGGCATCCAGGCTGACCAACACTTGGCCCTGGGTGACGCGGTCGCCCTCACGCACCCACAGCCGCTCGACAATGCCTCCGCTGGGATGCTCCACCGCCTGGCGGTTGCCCGACACCACCACGGTGGCAGGGACCGCCACGCCGTTATCCAGCGGCGCCAAAGCCGCCCACACCACGAAGCCCACGAAGCCCGTCAGCAACAGCCAGCCGCCCAGACGGCGCGGACGCCTCCGCCGCTGCGCCATCGCTTGCCAGTCCGGCGTGTCCCGCGAGGTGGAAGAGAATGCAGGGCCGGGCTCGACGCCACGTGCCGCATCGGTAGGTGGCATCATGCGCTGCGCTCCATCTGGTAGGGGCTGTGCGCCATCAAAGTGGCACCGCTAGAAGCGGCCTGACGTGCTGCCCCCGCCTGCAGTACCTCCTGAGTCGAGCCGAACGTCGCCTGCCGGCCTTCCTTCAGCGCCAGCAGGTGGGTGGTGGCCTTCAGCACCTGAGGCCGATGAGTGATCAGCACCACCGTCACGTTGCGCTCACGCAGCCACTGCAGGGCTGCCATCAACGCCTTCTCACCGGCTTCGTCGAGGTTGGCATTGGGCTCGTCGAGCACCACCAGCGATGGCGGACCGTAGAGCGCCCGGGCCAGGCCGATGCGTTGCCGCTGGCCGCCGGAGAGCCCCACGCCGCCATCGCCCAGCGGCGTGTCGTAGCCCTGGGGCAGCGACAGGATCAGCTCATGCACCCCAGCCGCCTTGGCGGCACCAATCACTTTTTCGGAATCCGGCTCGGCGAAGCGCGCAATATTCTCCGCCACGCTGCCGGCAAACAGCTCCACCTCTTGGGGCAGGTAGCCGATGTGCGGCCCTAACTGGGCCTTGTCCCAGTGCTGGATGGCGGCGCCATCCAGCCGCACCGTGCCAACCTGGGGCCGCCATACACCCACCAGCAGCCGCGCCAGGGTCGACTTGCCGGAACCGGAGGGGCCCACCACCCCCAGCGCGTCGCCCGGCGCCAGGCGAACATCGATCTGCACCAGGGTCGGTTTGCGGCCTCCCGGTGGCATCGCGCTAACGGCTTCTACCGCCACCTCGCCCCGCGGCGCGGGCAGCGCCATGCCCGCTTCGCGGGCAGGATGCGCCTCCAGCAGCGCCGCCAGACGCTGATGTGCCAGGCGCGTGGTGCTCCACTGCCGCCAGGCGTTGATCACCTGGTCGATGGGCCCCAGCACACGTCCCATCAGGATCGATCCCGCGATCATGGTGCCCGGGCTGATGGCGCCGCCTACCGCCAACCAGGCGCCCAAGCCCAGCACCAGTGACTGCAGCGCCACGCGCAGGCTTTTAGACGCCGCGGTGATCAGCGCCGTGCGCTCGCTGGCTAGCCCCTGCAGGGCAACAAAACCGCCATGCAGCCGCGCCCAACGCCGCGACAGCGCACCCAGCATGCCCATGGCTTCGATGGCCTCGGCATGGCGCAGTTGGGCCTCGGCGGTGCTGGCGGCCTGTACCGAAAGGCCGCCCGCTTCCCTCAACGGTGGCTGGGAGAGACGCTCGTTGAGCCACGCCAGGGCGACCAGTAGCAACGCGCCCGCCAGTGCCAGGCAGCCAATCCAGGGGTGGAACAGGAACATCACCAATAGATAGAGGGGAAACCAGGGAGCATCGAAGAAAGCGAATATCGCGCTTCCCGTAACGAACTGGCGCAGCGAGTCGAGATCCCGCGTGGCCTGCCCCGCCTGGGCATTGCCGCCGTGCAGGCCACGCTCGAAGGCCGCAGCGTAGACCCGCCCACCCAAATGCTCGTCCATCCCCTCGCCGATCTGGATCACTACCAGGCTGCGCACGTACTCCAGCGCCCCCATCAGCGCCAGCAAGCCCAGTGCCATCAGCGTCAGCAGCAGCAGCGTGGTGGTGTTGCCCGAGGCCAGCACCCGGTCGTAGACCTGCAGCATGTAGAGCGGCGGCACCAGCATCAGTAGATTGATCACTGCGCTATAGATGCCAACGCTGCGAAAGCCGCCGCGATAGGCACCCAGCGCCTGGCGTATCTCGTTACGCGGCTCGCCGCGCGAAGGTTTCATGGTGGGCTGCCCCTAAATAAGCGTCGTGGAAACTCGGCGCGCCCCCGTCGGGGCCCGCTCATGTATCTGTTCCGCTCATCGCAGGGTCACGGTGGTCATGCTTGACATCGCGCCACTGCTGGCGACAATGCCAAGGCACCGCGCCCCGGGCATAAGGCCCGTGGCGCGGTGATCAAAGGTTGCGGCAAGGGGGCTCCCCTTGCCTTTTTTATTATGTGGCGATGCTCAGGCAGCCAGGGCGACGTCGAGGTCGCTGGATGCCGCACCGACACCCACCAGGTCGGCGAGTTCGACTTGGCTGGGATCGAGGCCATTGTTCTCCAGCGCAGCGATCAGGCCACCGTTGGTGCCAGTACCGATGCTGTCGTCAGCTCCCTCTACTGAGCCATTCATCAGGCCCCAGATCACGTCATGGACATCGTTCTCGCGCCCTTCGGAGACATCACCCGTGATCGGAGTATCGAAGGTGAAGGTGATCCATTGGTCGATCACTTCTCCGCTGTTTTCATTGAGTCCAACGCCCAGAGTAATAGTGTCGATCTCGCCCCACAGAGTATGTGAGGTTGGACCATCCCCCGGGCTGCCGTTGAGCGGCGGGAAGTAGTAGCTCAGTTGACCCGTGGCCTGGAAAGCGAAGCCAAGGTCGGCGTCGTAGTAGGAGTAACTGGTGCCATTAAACATATCACCGCCATTGAAGCCCCCGGTATTGGCCGGGTGGGAGCCCTCCAAGCCACTTTGCTGGAACTCAATCAAAGCATCATAGAGGGTGCTTTCCAGGTTGATGCCATCAAGTTCGAAGCTTTCATCGAAGTGAGTGACTGAAGCTGTCATATCGTTCTCCTTTTACTTACCAGATTCAGGTGTCAGAGTTTTCTCATGGCACCGTTATGGTGATCCCTACCGCAACCACCGACATACGGGATTTCCCGCATGTTCCTTTCTATGATCCGCAACGCGGATCACCGAATCAGAAGCGCAATTCCATACCGATCTGTGCCGTTCGCCCAGGGGAATAGACCCGTGCCAAGGCATCGGAATAGCCATCCAGGTACATTTCATCAGTGAGGTTCTCCACTGAGGCCAGGAATGCCAGGTGATCGTTGACCCGATAGCTGCCGTACCAGTCCCAGGTGGTGTAGCGGAACCAGGTCTGAGCACCCCCAGTGTCCTGGTTGTACCAGCCATTGCCGCTGTAGTTGTAACGCAGCCCGGTATCCAGACGCTGGTCA
Source organism: Halomonas sp. MCCC 1A11062 (assembly GCF_021404355.1). Classification (NCBI taxonomy): domain Bacteria; kingdom Pseudomonadati; phylum Pseudomonadota; class Gammaproteobacteria; order Oceanospirillales; family Halomonadaceae; genus Halomonas; species Halomonas sp. MCCC 1A11062. Next base: position 4,037 of record NZ_JABFTW010000005.1, on the reverse strand, counting down.
AACAGGCGCACACCGAGGTTGGCGGTACCCTTGTCTACTGGTTTGGCGATCACGCTATTGAAGGCCATATTGCCGCAGACCACCTGGTCGTTAGCCCACTCCTCCCAGGAGTCGTAACCCGCCTCGCGCGCCATCTCATGCTGCTCCGTCATCGAGCCATCCTCGTTGGGCTGGTCATACCTATGTTGACCGGCGCCAGCGAAGTAGAGGTCAGGGCAGAACTGATTGGGGCTACCCAGATAGTGGGTATAGGTCACCCCACCATAGATCCAGCCAGCATCGTAGCGGCTCTCCAGTTCGAGGCCGCGGAACTGAGTCCGGGTACGGTTATTGACGAAAGCCAGGCGGCTGGGGTCAGCCCCGTCGCTACCGGTGCGGCCTTGCCCAGGTAGCGCAACGCCCATTGCTGTAAAGAGGTAGTCATCCGCCCGGGTATCGAAGTAACCCAGTTTGGCGAATAGGGAGTCGCCAGGTGTCAGCAGGTCGTTGAATACCGTATTGGCACCGACCTCCCAGCTTGTAGTGGTTTCTGCATCCGCAAAGGGGTTGGGGAACATGAAGCTGCTGCCGGAGCCGGGATGCGCACCAACTACCAAGCTTTCATTAATGGAGGGTGGGCGCCAAGATTTACCCCAGTTGGCGTAGAGTTCTAGCCAGTCTGTCGGGCGAATCGCTGCCGCCAACGAGGGCAGCAACTTGCCTGCCGAACGGTCGACATGATGGTCGTAGAAACCATTTTCCTGCTCCCATCTGGCGGCGTACTGACTACCGTTGTATGCATTAAGAGGAATGGCCAAAATCGCCTCTTCGCCACCGGTTCTTCCCGCATCACAAAAGACGGCGGCGCTTGCATTGCCAGCTGCCGCACGGTTACATTGAAGACGCATATAGCGATCGAAGCGCGACTCATAGATGGCCCGCGTTCCATATACCTGGGTATCGCCCGTTAGCCAGTAGTGGTCGTAGCGCAGCCCCGCAGATAGGGTGTAAAGGTCGTCTTCGAGGGTTAGATTGCTAAAGATACTGCCAACAGAGCGCTCGCCATAAGGGTTCAGTGCTTCGCCCTCGCCATACTGGGTATGATCAGGCAGTTGGCGCCCTTCACGATCAACACGGACCTCGGAATCAGCCTTGTCGCGAAAATACTCAATACCGTAATTGGCGCTGAGCTGAGTAGTGTCGTTCAGAGCGAAGCGCGAGGTGTTGTCGACCTGAATACCGTAGGTACGGGTCGAGATATTCTGGTCCCTGCCAATGCCATAGCTGCAATGGGTCTGCCATGAGCTTGGAATCGGGTCCTGATCGCAAAATCCGAAATCCCAGGCAAAATCCACCAACCCCGTGTCGCCAGGCGGATACGCCGGATTGTTGTAGTTGTTGAGCTCGGTATCCACGCCATAAAGTTTGACGTTGAGATCAAACCAGTTGTTGTTGCTAGGGTTCCAGTTGTAGTCGAAGGCAAGGCTCTGCGATTCGACGCTCGACGTACCCAGCTCGCGCCAGGGCGTGCCGCTCTCCTGCATAGAGGGATCTGCGTCAGTGGTATTGCTATAGTCGATCTCGGTACCGGCATAGGTGAACTGCAAGGACTGTTCAGGCGTGAGATGCAACCGGCCCTTGAACAGGCTGGACTCCTGAGTCTGGCGCGCGAACTTGACGTCATCATAGTAGGAGTCGTAGCCAGTATCGCTCCAGACACGATTGCGATCACCACCGCCCCGCGAGCCGATACTGTAGTCGCCCAGTGAGCGACGGCTACGCGCGCCAAGCAGTTCCAGATTGTCACCAAAGCGCCCTGCGACTGCGACGCTACCGATAAAGTTGACGCCGTTACCTTCTCCTCCGGCACCGGTGATCCCCCTCAGACGTACGCCAACGTCATTGTCAGGAAGAATGACATCGTCATAGTCGAGCGTCTGAAAATTGACGCTACCCGCGATGGCGGTAGCACCATGCACTCCGCTGCGTGGGCCCCGCTCTACCACCGCGCCAGACAGCAGCTCCGAGTCGACATACATTTCGCCATTACGTTGCTGGTGAGCGTTCTGGACGAAGTTCTGGCGCATGCCGTCGATCATCATATTGACGCGGCCAAAATCCTGCATGCCGCGGATATTCACCGATAGCCCAGGGTTGTGCCGATTGGTGGCGCTCGCCACACCGGGCGTCTCGATCAGCATATCGGAAGCGTGGCGAGGCGGACGCTGGTCAATACGCTCGCGGCTGATCACGCTCACCGAGCGCGGTTCGTGGTAGACCCAGTCGTCGCCCAGACGGCCAGCGGTAACCGTCAGGGTGCTGAACATGACCTGGTCGCCCACGGTGGTCATGGTGGCGGGCCGCGGCTCGACGAGTTCGGCAGTACGCGCATTACGATATTCAACGGCCAAACCGCTTCCCATCAGCAGAGCACGCAAGGCCTCGTCGGCGGTCATCTCGCCCTGCAGCGCCGGCGCCACGCCACCGATGGCCCGGTCGTCCGGACGCAGTACCGAGATGTTGGTAATGGCAGTGAATTCACCCAGCGAATAGAGCAACGACTGCTCGGGCAGATCGAAGCGGTAACGCTGCTGGGCGAGCGTCTGGTCATCGCCCTGCCCCGTCGTATCACGGCTTTCTCCCGTCTGCCCATGAGCCTCGCGCAGCCCGACGAGTATCACGAAAATCGTCAGCATCACGACGATGCCAGCCCCCTCCGCGACCTTGCGATAGAGACCTTTCCCCGCGCCGGGTAGCCTCTCACGCTGTTCATGCTGCATTTGACGTCCCTCTGCATCAGACTTATTGAATGATTTTGCTTCTCATTCAATAAACGTTCGAGGCTGAGGAGTTCCTCAATGATTCGGCCAAAATCGATTGCAATCGCGATGTTGCAGAGAGCGTGCCAGCGTTACGCTAGAGTGGCAGGCTATGAGCACGGGGGCTCAAGCCTCGAAAGAGGGCCAGTGCAGTGAAAACCATACAAGCTGCTTGTACCGTCATTCGGCGCGAAGATGGCGCCACCCTGATGGTAAAACGCCTGAACCCGCCTGAAGCGGGCTTATGGTCCGTTCCCGGTGGCAAGATCGAGCCCGGCGAGAGTCTGCGCGCCGCCGCTGCCCGCAGAGCTGCTCAATCATCTATGCGCGGCGGGACTGGCTACCCGGCGCTAGGCACATCGTTACCTCGATTCGCCCTTGGCGATTGACACCTCAACGAACCAGCGGGCGCGCTAGCGCTTCGACGCAGGCGAAGGCCTCCTTGGCACCGGCGATCGCCTGAGTGATGCCGGTCTCAGGCAGCGGTATCGCATCCAGCTGTTGCGTGAAGTTTCTCCAATGCAGGCCGCGGCCATCGTCGCTGGGCGCCAGATGGCGCGCACCGTAGCTGGCAGATAGCCCCAGCTCGGCGGCTCGCTTGAACAGAAAGGCCGCCCCCAGATTGGAGCCCTCGTTCACATACAGCCAACCCAGCAGATAAGGCGCCGCCTCACTTGTCGGCGCTGCCAACGGCTTGGCCTGTGCCTGACGTTCGGCGTCGACGTCGACATTCAAATCCAGGCAGTCGCGTACCACGGCGGCGTATCGACAGCGCAGGGTCAAGTCGGAGATCCAGTCGGCCAGCTGTGGATGGCGATAGACGGGCAGGCAGCGCTGTTGAAAGCCGTATTGCACCCGCAAGAAGCGCGCATAGCCTTCCAGGTCGTCAAAAGGGCGCAGCGTCATGATCGCGTGATCAACCCGCTCATGCTGCTCTCGGGTGGCATACTTGAGGCGCTTGCTGAGTGGCTGAACGGTGGTCTGCTCTGGCGGGGTTACGGTTTCCATGAGGGCCTCGTCATAGGGAAGGGACAGTTTGCTGGGTAGCGTGCGCTGGCGACGCCAGCCAGGTAACGCCTGGCAGACGCCTGACGGTTATCCCCAGGCTGGTTTCCAGGGAGTTATCGTCAAATCTGGTGGATGGCGATCAGGCCGCATTCCTGTCTGATTGATCAACCACTTGCTCCCCGTCCTGGAACTTGACGTTGCTGACGACCAGTTCCAGCTTCTGGAAGTGCT